>NZ_JBSFWJ010000003.1:0-6612 GCF_053592695.1 Saccharopolyspora sp. NPDC002578
CTCCCCGCGCCCCTGCACGCCTGCCGAGGGTGCGAGGAAGGGAACCTTCCTGTCACCGGTGACAGGAAGGTTCCCTTCCTCGCACCCGATCCGGGGTCAGGCCGGGGGCCAGGTGAAGGTGGCGAGACCGCCTGCGGGGAGCGCGTAGTCGAACTCCTGGCCCTGCCAGGACACGGTGATCGGCCGTTCGGCACCGCCGGGGTTGAGCGCGATCAGCGCGGTGGAACCGTCCGGGTTGCGGAACGCGACGTTCTGCACCCCGTCGAGCTCGTTCGATCCGATCCGGACCGCTCCGGGCCGCACGAACTTGCTGGCGTGCCCGAGCGCGTAGTACTCGGCGTTGTAGTCCACCTCGCCGGTGGCGTTGTCGATGGTGGTCACTCCGGTGCAGTCGTCGCACGCGCCGTCCATGACCGGGCCGTGCGCCGGGTCCAGCGCCAGGTTCCACAGCACGACGCTGCGGGCCCAGTTGCGGGTGCCGCCGATGATCAGGTTGCTCGCCTGCCAGGTCAGCGTGTCGCCGAAGGTCGCCGCCGGATCCTCCGACTCGGTGCCGGAGCATTCGGTGAGGTGGATCTCGGCGTCCGGATGCGCGTCGTGCACGGCGCTCTGCGCGTCCGGCGTCCCGCCGTAGCAGTGGAAGGCGGCCCCGTCGACGTACCGCGCCGCGTTGGCGTCGCCGAGCACGTGGTTCGGGTATTCGGTGTCGTCCCAGTTGTGGTCGTAGGCCAGGATCTTCGTGTCCAGGCCCGCGGCGTCGAGCTTCGGACCGAGGTCGTTGCCGATGAACGCCGCCTGGGCTTCCGGGGACATCGGGCTGCCCGGGTACGACGGCGGATCGTTCAACGGTTCGTTCTGCGGGGTCAGCGAGTCGATCGGGACCCCGGCCTGCTCGTATGCCTGCACGAAGCGGACCAGGTAGTCGGCGAAGACCTGGTAGTTCTGCGCCGGCAGTTCCCCGCCGACCATGGAGCCGTTGGACTTCATCCACGCGGGCGCGCTCCACGGCGTCGCCACCACGTTCAGCTCCGGAGCCAGTTCCCCGGCCCGTCGTAGCAGCGGCAGGATGTCGGCCTCGTCGTGAGCGATCGAGAACTCCGCCAGCTCGTAGTCGCTCTCCCCGGCGGGCACGTCGTCGTAGCTGTAGGTCGAGCGCGCGAAGTCCGAGGCGCCGACGACCTGCCGCAACGCGGTCAGGCCGATTCCGGTGTCCGCGTCGAACAGCCGGGACATGATCTCGTCGCGCCGCGGGGAGTTGTTCACCAGCCAAGCCGACGAGTCGGTCAGCGCCGCCCCGAACCCGTCGACGGCCTGGTACGTCGTCCCGGGGTCGACCGTGATCGTCTCGTTCCCGCCGCCCGCCCCGAACTCCGCGTCGGGCTGGCGCGCGAGCTTGCTCTGGCCGTCCTTCGTGGTCAACCAGACCCCCACCGCCGGGGCCGCGTGCGCAGGTGGAGCGAGCACCAGACCGGTGCTGAGCGTGATCGCGGAGAGCACCAGCGCGGCGGCCCGCCCGGCGCGAGGCGCCGCGACCCCGCCTCGTGTCTTGTGATCCATCTGCCCAGGGTGGTCTGACCAATCCTGCCCGGGTAGCTCCATTCGGTCGCAACCCCGCGCTCCGCGAGGCGAGGAAGGGAACCTTCCTGTCACCGGTGACAGGAAGGTTCCCTTCCTCTCTCGATCCGTGTGATCCGGAGCGAGGGGGCATTGACACCGACGGGTGCCCGTTTATCGTTGCTGGGCACGTCCACAACCGCATATGCCGCAGATCCCGGGCGGGAGAGACCCCGCGCCGACGGGGCGCCGAAGGAGCAAACACTCCCTGCAAACTCTCAGGCACCCATGACCGCTCGGGCGAGGCGACTCTGGAAAGCGCGCGCTCCGGCGCCGCACCCACGGTGCAAACCGCGCACGACGCGGTGAAGCTCTCAGGTTCCGCAACAGAGGGGGAGGCCCACGAACCCGGGCACACCTGTGCCCACGATGGTGAGGAGCCTCCATGTCCCTGCCCGAGCAGCTGCGCTACACCGAGGAACACGAGTGGATCGAGGACCGCGGTGACCTGGTCCGCATCGGCATCACGCCCTTCGCGGCCGAAGCGCTCGGCGACATCGTGTACGTGCAGCTCCCCGAGGTGGGCGAGCGGATCGAATCGGGCCAGACCTGCGGCGAGCTGGAATCGACGAAGTCGGTCAGCGACCTGTACGCGCCCGTGACCGGCGAGGTCGTGGCGATCAACGAGGCGGCGGCGGACGACCCCGCGGTGGTCAACGGGGACCCGTTCGGCGAGGGCTGGCTGCTCGACGTGCGTGCCGAGCAGACCGGTGCTGTGCTCACGGCGCAGGAATACGCCCAGTTGACCGGTGGTGAGTAAGCCGGGCTGAGGGGGACGGATCTGTGACGATCAGCGTCTTCGACCTCTTCTCAGTGGGCATCGGGCCGTCCAGTTCGCACACCGTCGGCCCGATGCGGGCCGCCGGGATGTTCACGGCACGCCTGCGCACCGAGGGTCTGCTCGGCGAGGTCACCAGGGTGAAAGCCGAGCTGTTCGGGTCGCTCGGAGCGACCGGGCATGGTCATGGGAGTCCGAAAGCGGTGCTGCTCGGGCTCGAAGGGCACGATCCGGAGACGGTGGATCCGGCCGCGGTCGAACACCGGGTGGACGCCGTCCGCACCGGTGGCCGGCTGTCGCTGGCGGGCGAGCACGACATCGCCTTCTCCGTCGATCGCGACCTCGTGATGCACCGGCGGAAATCGCTGCCGCTGCATCCCAACGGCATGCGGTTCACCGCGTTCGGTACCTCGGGTGAACTGCGCGCCGCGGTGTTCTACTCCGTCGGCGGCGGGTTCGTGGTCGACGACGGCGCCACCGGGACCGACCGGATCAAACCGGACGAGACCGCGGTCCGGCACCCGTTCCGCACCGGGCAGGAACTGCTCGCGAGGGCGGCCGATTCGGGATCGCGGATCAGCGACGTCATGTTCGACAACGAGCTGTCGTGGCGTTCCGCGGCGGACATCCGCGCGCAGCTGCTGCACATCTGGGGCGTGATGCGCGAATGCGTCGACAACGGGTGCAGCAACGATGGAGTGCTGCCCGGCGGGCTGAAGGTGAACCGGCGCGCGGCGGCGCTGCGGGCGAGCCTCACCGAGCAGGACGATCCGATGGAGTGGCTCACCTTGTTCGCCCTCGCGGTCAACGAGGAGAACGCGGCGGGCGGCCGGGTCGTCACCGCGCCCACGAACGGGGCCGCGGGCATCGTTCCCGCGGTGCTGCACTACTACGTGCGCTTCGTTCCCGGCGCCAGCGAGGACGGCGTGATCCGCTTCCTGCTGGCGGCGGGGGCGATCGGCGTGCTGTTCAAGGAGAACGCCTCGATCTCCGGTGCCGAGGTCGGGTGCCAGGGCGAGGTCGGCTCGGCGTGCTCGATGGCGGCGGCCGGGCTCGCCGAGGCGCTCGGTGCGACGCCGTGGCAGGTGGAGAACGCCGCCGAGATCGCGATGGAGCACAACCTCGGGCTCACCTGCGATCCGATCGGTGGCCTGGTGCAGATTCCGTGCATCGAGCGCAACGCCGTCGCCTCGGTCAAGGCGGTCACCGCCGCGCGGATGGCCCTGCGCGGGAACGGCAGCCACGTCGTCTCGCTCGACAAGGTCATCAAGACCATGCGCGACACCGGCCGCGACATGAAGGCCAAGTACAAGGAGACGGCTCGCGGCGGCCTCGCCGTCAACGTCATCGAGTGCTGATCCCGCCGCCCTGCCCGAACGCAGGCCCGCTCCGGGCGGGCAGGGCGAGCAAGGGAACCTTCCTGTCATCCACGTGAGGAAGGGAACCTTCCTGTCACGGTCTGCTCGTCCGCGCTCGTCGCGGTGAGCCGGTGTGGTGAGGTGCCGATTCCGATCGTCGCGTGCCCGGGTCGGTGGAGCGTGGCGGCACCGGGTGACAGGAAGGTTCCCTTCCTCGCATTGAGTTGCGCACAACTCAGTTGCGGGCAACTCAAATTGGGGCTAGTGTCGATCTCGTGCAGGAGGCGGGATGAGTTCGGACTCGGTGCTGTCGCTGGATCGGCAGGTGTGCTTCGCGCTCTACAGCGCGTCGCGCTCGTTCACCAACCTGTATCGGCCGTTCCTCGACGAGCTGGGGCTGACCTACCCGCAGTACCTCGTGATGCTGGTGCTCTGGGAACGCGATTCGCTGGCGGTCAAGGATCTCGGGGCGACGCTCCGGCTCGATTCCGGGACGTTGTCGCCGTTGGTGAAGCGGCTCGAAGCCGGTGGCCTGGTCGCGCGGCGGCGCAGCGCTCGGGACGAGCGTTCCGTCGAGGTCGGGCTGACCGATGAGGGGCGCGAACTCCGGGAACGGGCGGCGGTCGTGCCGCATCGAGTCCTCGCCGCGATCGGCATGGGACTCGACGAAGTGCGCGAACTGCGCTCGACGCTCGAACGGCTCACGGCGAACGTGGACGAGGCCGCGGAGCGGGCTCGGGCCGCGGTGGCGGCGGGCGTTCCCATCACCGACGAGCTCCTGCGCGGGACCACGACAGAAGGAGACTGAGATGGCAGCGCTGTACACGGCCGAGGCGACCGCGACCGGCGAGGGCAGGGGCGGACGCACCCGCTCGTCCGACGGCGTGCTCGACCTGGACCTCGCGGTGCCGCGCGAGATGGGTGGCCCCGGCGGGGACTCCACGAACCCCGAGCAGCTGTTCGCCGCCGGCTACGCCGCGTGCTTCCACAGCGCGCTGCAGCTGGTGGCGCGCAAGGCGAAGGCCGACATCACCGATTCCTCGGTGACCGCCCAGGTCGGCATCGGCAGCAACGGTGCGGGCGGTTACGGCCTGAACGTCTCGCTGTCGGTGAGCCTGCCCGGCATCGACCGCGAGCAGGCGCAGCAGCTGACCGAGCAGGCCGACTCGGTGTGCCCGTACTCGAACGCCATCCGCGGCAACGTCGAGATCGAACTCGCGGTGGCCTGACGACGTGAACCGGTCGTGCCGCGCCGGGCCTCGACGGCCCCGGCGCGGCACGGTCACATCAGCAGCACGTACACCGTTCCGATCAGCCCGGCCAGCACCGCCAGCGCGGTGAGCGAAGCGTGCAGCGCGCCGTCCGGCAACGGGTCCTCGGCGCGCAACCTGCGCTCCGCCTGCCGATGCCTGCTCCACGACAGCACGGTGATCGCGACCGCGAGCGGGATCGCCACCGCGGCGCACACGGCGGCGGCCACCGCGCTGCGGTGCACCAGCAACCGCAGCAGCACCATCAGGCCCACGACGAACGTCAGCCCGGTGCGCAACCAGGCGAGCGTCGTGCGTTCGATCTGCAAACCGGGATCCCACGGACCCCGCCGTTCGTCCGGCATCCTCAGAACCCGCTGATCAGCAGCAGCGCGAGCGCGCCGAGCCCGATCAAGCCCAGGCCGAACCCGAGGATCGGCGCCAGCTTCGGCGGTGGCAGCGGGGAGTTCGTGCGCAGCGCCCGCTCCATGGTCATCCACCGGCCGAACGCCGCCACGCTGCACACGACGCCCGCCAGCAGCAGGAGCACCGCCAACGAGGTGCGCAGCGGATCCGAGCCGGTGCCCGCCGCGGCGTTCAGGGCCTCGACGCCGACTCCCGCGGCCATCAGGGCCAGCGCGGTCCGGATCCACGCCAGGAACGTTCGTTCGTTGGCGAGCGTGAACCGGGGATCGGGTTCGTCACCTACCCCGTAGAGCCGATGTGGCCAGCGCCTACAAGCGGGGTCGTCGTTCTCGGAAGCCATGCGGCCACCGTAGTGCGACCGGCGCAACGAGCCGCTGCAGAGTGCGCGCACCCGCTGCTCCACGCGGACACCGGCGCCCGCGCCGTGCGAGAGCCGGTGTCCGGCGGCGAGCCTCAGAAGTCGAAGACGGTGCCCAAGTTCGACGTCGCCTGGCAGCTGTTGCCGAATTCCTTGTCGAAGTGCACCGGCTTGCCCTGCCAGGTTCCGTGCGCGCTGGCGATCACCGGCCGGAGCACCATCGTGCACTGCGCACCGGTCTGGGACTGGCCGATCTGATCGAAGTTGCCCCCCGCGGCGAGCAGGGTCTTGCAGGCCTCGGCGGCCTTCGGGTGCGTGCCGCCCGTCGGCTCGCACCGCAGCTGCACGGTGCGCGGCTCCTCGGCGCGGTTCTTGCTCGCGATCGTGAGCGTCAGGTGGCTCGTCGTCGCGGTGGCGTTCGCCATCGCCGGGGTGAGCAGGAGAGCGGCCATCGCCGCGAGCAGAAAGCCACGAACGAACCGGGTGCCGGACATGTCTGTGCGCTCCAAGGGGTTGGGGAAGGTTCCGCACAGATTTATCGGCAGTGCCCCGACGATTTCCGCACCCGAGACCGAAGATCACCAGATCGTGGTTCTCGGTCGTGGATCGCGGTGACCCTCGGGTGATCTATCCAGGGCTTTCTGGTTGCTTCAAGTCACCCCAAAGTGAGTGTTGTGCCTGGGTTGATGAGCGCCCCGACGAGGAAGCCGCACCGGGGCGCACAGCGACCGATGACAGGAAGGTTCCCTTGCTCGCACCGGTGACAGGAAGGTTCCCTTGCTCGCACCGGTGACAGGAAGGTTCCCTTGCTCGCACCGGTGACAGGAA
>NZ_JBSFWJ010000003.1:6710-184561 GCF_053592695.1 Saccharopolyspora sp. NPDC002578
GTGACAGGAAGGTTCCCTTGCTCGCACCGGTGACAGGAAGGTTCCCTTGCTCGCACCGGTGACAGGAAGGTTCCCTTGCTCGCACCGGTGACAGGAGGGTTCCCTTGCTCGCGGAGTCGGTGGGTCAGTCGTAGAGGGCTTCGAGGGTGTGGGCGTACTTGTCGTGGATGACGCGGCGGCGCAACTTCAGCGCCGGGCTGAGCTCGCCGCCCTCGGCGCCCCACTGCCGGTCGAGCAGGCGGTGGGCGAGCACCTGGCCGGACTGGCCCAGCGCGGCGTTGGCCGATTCCACCGCGCGGTCCACTTCGGCCACGACGTCGGGATGCCGGGCCAGCTCTGCCAGGCCGGTCTCGGAGATCCCGTGCGCGCGGGCCCACTCGGGCGCGGCGTCCTCGTCGAGCACGAGCAGCGCGACGACGTGCGGTCGCCCTTCGCCGAAGGCCAGCGCGTGGCCGATCAGCGGATGCGCGCGCAAGGCGTGCTCCACGACGCTGGGCGCGACGCTCTCCCCGTGGGAGCTGACGATGAGCTCGCTCTTGCGGTCGGTGACGGTGAGGTAGCCGTCCTCGACGCTGCCGACGTCCCCGGTGCGCAGCCAGCCGTCGGCGTCGGTGGCCACCCGGATCAGGCCGTCCTCCTGCAGGTGCCCTGCGCAGACGAGGGGGCCGCGGACCAGCACTTCGCCGTCCTCGTCGGTGCGGATCTCGACGTCGGGCAGCGACTTGCCGACGGTGCCGAAGCGGACGGCGCCGGGCCGGTTGGTGGCTGCCCAGCCGCTCGTCTCCGTCGATCCCCAGGTCTCGAAGATGTGGAAGCCGAGCCCGGCGAACAGGTCGAGGACGTCGCGGCCGATCGGGGCGGCCCCGCTGGCGCCCCACGCGGTGCCGTCCAGCCCGAGTCCGCTGAGGACGTCCTGCTTCTCCGCAGCGTTGTGCGCGGCGGGGAGCGCGCGAGCGATCGCGGCGAGCTTCTCCCACATCCTCGGCACCCCGAAGAAGGTGTGCGGGCGCACCGCGGGCAGTTGCCGGATGGCCTGCGTGATGCCGTTGCAGAAGTGGACGTGGGTGACGTCGTGGATCGCGCTGTAGAGGTTGCCCGCGCGTTCGGAGATGTGCGCCATCGGCAGGTAGCAGAGGGTGCTGGTGTGCGGCGGAACGCAGGTGACCCGCTGCCGGGCGGAGGCGGCGGCGAGCACGTTGCGGTGGGTGAGCACGACGGCGCGCTGCACGCCGATCGCGTCGGGGGAGTAGAGCACCGTGGCCGCGGCGTCGGGGGTGACGTTCGCGGCGTGCCGGTCCACGATCGACGGATCGCGGCGCAGGTGGTGCGCGCCGCGGTCGCGCAAGGTCCGCCAGGTGAGGAAGCGGTCGTCCTCCTCGGGGATCGCGTCGTGGTCGACGACGATGACGTGGCTGAGCGAGTCCGGTTCGCGCAGCGCCGCCGACCAGCGCCGCACGTGGTGGGCGTTGCTCAGCACGGCGATGTGCGCGCGGCTGTGCTTGGTGACGTCGCGCACTTCCCCGGAGTTCAGCGCGGGGTGCACCGCGATCGGCACCGCTCCGAGGTGGGTGACGGCCACGTCGGCCAGCCACTGCTCGGCGCTGTTGGACATCATCAGCACCACGGTCTGGCCGGCTTGCAGGCCGAGGTCGGCGAACCCGGCTGCGAGGTCGTGCACGGCTTCGGCGGCTTCGTGCCAGGTCCAGGTGCGACCGTCGGCGGTCAGCGCCGGGTGGTCGCGGTGCTCGACGGCGTTGCGGCGGAACAGGTGCGGAATGGTCGCGGTCGGTGCCTGCACCGCAGTCTCCGCGGGTGTGCTCATGTGGCTCCTCCACTCACGAGGCGGCCACCTTCGTGACATGAGTCACGGTGACCTCGCCGATGAAACCGCACGAAGGGCCGACTTGGCCAGTAGGCGGACGGGTGCGGTGCGCTCGTCCCCGGTTCGCCCTGGGTTCGTGATCCGGCGGCCGCGTTCGGCTGTCAGGGGAGCCGCTTCGCTCGTTCGGGTCCTGCCGCACTCGCTTCGGGTGACGACGGCGTCGCGACGTCCGGAGATGCCGCGCGCCGCGCGCCCGTCACGTCCGGATGGATCTCACGACCGTGACAGGAAGGTTCCCTTCCTCGCACTGGTGACAGAAAGGTTCCCTTTCGCTTCGGCGCGTGAGCCGCCGCGGTCGACCGTGGCAGAAAGGGTTCCCGTGCTCACGCCGGTGACAGAAAGGTTCCCTTCCTCGCGGACGGAGGGGTCAGACGTGGTCGCGGATGACGTCGTTGACGGCGTTCTGGAATCCGTTGACGAGCACTTGGATGGTCAGCGGCCGGAGCTGGTCGGTGGCGACGCGGACGTGTTCCCGCTCGTCGTCGGGGCGGCCGCGTTCGACGTAGGGGCGCAGCACGTTGGCGGCGAACAGTTCGCGCAGCTCGACAGCGATCTGCGTGGTGTGCTGCTCGACGATCCCCTTGGCCTGCAACAGCATTTCGAGGGGCAGTCCCAGGTCGAGTATCTGCAGGCCGACGCCGAGCATCGCGGTGTTGGGCAGCCGCACCCTGGTGAGTTCGTCGTCGAGGCCGTGCAGGATGCCGAGGGCGACGAGCTGCTGGACCAGTTCGTCGTCGAGCTGGCGGCCGGCGCGCTGGCTGAGCTCGTGCCGGGTGAGGTCCTCGCTCTGGTCGCTGGTCCACGGCGCGAGCAGGGCGCGTTGCAGGGCGAGGTCTTCGGGGGTGGCGTCGTCGGGGATTCGCTCGAGGTGGCGCTCGATGGCGGAGAGGGTGAACCCGAGCGCTTGCAGTTCCCGGATGAGGTCGAGCCGCGCGAGGTGGTCGCCGCCGTAGAGGCCGAGCCGGCCGCGCAGCCGCGGCGGGGGGAGCAGGCCTCGGGACGCGTAGAAGCGAACGGTGCGCACGGTGACGCCGGCGCGGGCGGCCAATTCGTCGATGGTGAGCTCTTCGTCCGCGGTTCGGAGCATGGTCGAGGAGCTTACTCCTTGACCGCTGTGACACCAACGATGTAACACTAATTGCGTCGCGACACGGTGTCGTGCGTGGCGGGCAGCCGCCGGCGGAGAGGTGCAGGCGTGACGGCAGAAGGCAACGGCGGTCCGTTGGCGGGCGTGCGAGTGGTGGAGCTGGCGGGCATCGGGCCTGCTCCGTTCTGCGGCATGCTGCTGGCCGACCTGGGCGCGGACGTGGTGCGCGTGGGGCGGCCCGGTGGCGGGCCGAACCAGCACGACCTGCTGGACCGCGGCAAGCGCGCGGTGTCGGTGAACCTCAAGCACGAGCAGGGCCCGGCGGCGGTGCTGGCGCTGGTGGAGCAGGCCGACGTGCTGATCGAGGGTTTCCGCCCGGGCGTCGCCGAACGGCTCGGAGTGGGCCCGGAGCAGTGCTGGGAGGTCAACCCGAAGCTCGTGTTCGGCCGGATGACCGGCTGGGGCCAGGACGGGCCGCTGGCGTTGACCGCGGGACACGACGTCGGCTACATCGCGCTGAGCGGCATGCTGCACGCCATCGGCCGCAAGGGCGGACCCCCGCAGGTCCCGGCGAACCTGCTCGGCGACTTCGGCGGCGGTGCGATGTACCTGGCGGTCGGCGTGCTGGCGGCGGTGCTGCAGGCGCGCACCAGCGGGCAGGGCCAGGTCGTCGACGCGTCCATCGTGGACGGTGCGGCGCACCTGGGGTCGATGCTGTTCGGCTTCCACGCTGCGGGCGTGTGGAACACCGAGCGCGGCACGAACATGCTCGACACCGGCGCCCCGTACTACGACGTGTACGAGACCTCCGACGGCGAGTACATGGCGGTCGGCGCGCTGGAACCGCAGTTCTACGCGGAACTGCTCGCCCGCCTCGACCTGACCGAGCAGGCCCCGGACCGCGACGACCCGGCGAACTGGCCCGAGCTGCGCGAGCGGCTCGCGGAGGTCTTCGCCCGGCGCACCCGCGCGGAGTGGACGGAGGTGTTCGACGGATCGGACGCCTGCGTCGCACCGGTGCTGTCGATGACCGAAGCCCAGAACCACCCGCACATCCGCGCCCGCGGCACGTTGCCGAGCCCCGACGGCGTGCTGCAACCCGCTCCCGCGCCGCGCTTCTCCCACACCCCGAGTTCACCGCCGCGCCCGGTCGCCGTGCCGGACACCGCGGTGCTGGCGGACTGGCAGGTGTCCGGCGCCGCCGACCTGCTGGCCTCCGGAGCGATCCACGAGGCGTGAGCGAGTTCGGGCTCCGCCGCTGCCAAGACCACGACGACACGTTCTGCACGGGCTGTTGAAAGGAAGCGTGAACCTCAGATGCGCAGGGATCTGTTCGAGGCGGAGCACGAAGCGTTCCGCGAGGCCGCCAAGGCGTTCATCGCCAAGGAACTGCTGCCCCACCAGGAGGAGTGGGAAGCGGCGGGCGTGGTCAGTCGCGAAGCGTGGCTGGCCGCAGGCAAGCAGGGCCTGCTGGGCATGGCCGTCGACGAGGAGTACGGCGGTGGCGGCGTCGACGACTTCCGGTTCAACGTCGTGCTCGACGAAGAGCTGGTCAACGCCGGGATCAACGGATTCGGCTCGCCGGTGCACACCGACATCAACCTCCCGTACCTGACGCGGCTGGGCACCGAGGAGCAGAAGCAGCGGTGGCTGCCCGGTTTCTGCTCCGGCGAGACGATCACCGCGATCGCCATGACCGAGCCGGGCGCGGGCAGCGACCTGCAGGGCATGCGCACCACGGCGGTCCGCGACGGCGACCACTACGTCCTCAACGGGCAGAAGACGTTCATCTCCAACGGCATCAACGCCGACCTGGTGATCGTCGCGGCCCGCACCGACCCGGACGCGGGCGCCCAGGGCATCAGCCTACTGGTGGTGGAACGCGGCATGGAGGGCTTCGAGCGCGGCCGGAACCTGGACAAGATCGGCCAGAAGTCGCAGGACACCGCGGAGTTGTACTTCAACGACGTGCGGGTGCCCGCGACGAACCTGCTCGGCGAAGAGGGCCAGGGCTTCATCTACCTGATGCAGAACCTGCCGCAGGAGCGGCTGTCCATCGCCGTCGCCGCGATCGCCAGCGCCGAGAAGGTCCTGGAGATCACCAAGCAGTACTGCCGGGACCGCACCGCGTTCGGCCGCCCCATCGGCAAGTTCCAGAACACCCGCTTCGAGCTGGCGGAGATGGCCACCGAAGTGCAGATCGGCCGCGTGTTCACCGACCGTTGCGTCGCCGACCACGTTCGCGGTGAACTGAGCGTGGAGCACGCCGCCATGGCCAAGTGGTGGCTCACCGAGATGAACAAGCGCGTCGTGGACCGCTGCCTGCAGCTGCACGGCGGGTACGGCTACATGATGGAGTACCCGGTCGCGAAGGCCTTCCTGGACTCGCGGGTGCAGACGATCTACGGCGGCACCACCGAGATCATGAAGGAGATCGTGGGGCGCTCGCTGGGAATCTGAGAACCTGTCCGGGCGGGCATTGTTCGTCCGCGTCCTGCCAGCGGCGGAGCCGCTGAGCAGTGACCGGCTTGAGCAGGTCGACCACCGGAGAGGTGCGGCATGGACTGGATGGTCACTCCCGGCGCGGATCGTGCGCTGTCCGACGTGCTGCCCTCGACGCTCGCCGCCCTCGGCGTCGCGGGATTCACCGACACCCTCGGGATTCCGCGATGCCGGGCGGCGGCGGTGCTGCTCGTCGACGGGCTCGGCTGGTCCCTGCTGCACGAGCACGCCGCCGACGCCCCGTTCCTGGCCGCGCTGGCGACCCGCGAGCCGCTGCTGGCCGGGTTCCCCACCACGACGGCCACCAGCATCACCTCGCTCGGCACCGGCTTGGCAGCCGGGGCGCACGGCATCGTCGGCTACACCTTCGCCGAACCGTCCGGCGGCCTGCTGCACCCGCTGGCCTGGGCCACCCACGGCACCGCCCGCGACGCGCGCGGGAAGCGGCGCAGCCTGCTCGACGCGTGGCCGCCGGAGACCGCGCAGCCCGAGCCGACGATGCTGCAACGCGCCGCCGACGCGGGCGTCCAGGTGCGCTCGGTGGCTCCCGCCGAGTTCGGCGGCACCGGGCTGACCAGGGCCGCGCTGCGCGGCGGCGACTTCCGCGGGGTGCACGCGCTCGGCGACCTCGGCGCGGAAGTGCTCGCCGCGCTCGCCGAACCCGGCCCCGCGCTGTGCTACGCCTACCACGGCCACCTCGACCTCGTCGGGCACGGGCACGGGCCCGGCTCGCTGCCCTGGCGGATCCAGCTCGCGCAGGTCGACACGCTGGTGTCCTCGATCGCGCAGCGACTGCCCGGCGGCTCCCAGCTGCTCGTCGTCGCCGACCACGGCATGGTCGCCATCGACCCGGCGGGCACGGTCGACGCCGACACCGATCCCGCGTTGAGCGCCGGTGTCCGGCTGCTCGGCGGCGACGCCCGAGCCCGCCACGTCTACTCCGAACCCGGTGCGCGCGACGACGTGCTGCATGCGTGGCGCGGGGTGCTGGGGGAGCGCGGCGCGGTGGTGACCGGTGAGCAGGCCGTCGACGAAGGCTGGTTCGGCCCCGTCGTGGCCGACTCGGTGCGCCCGCGCATCGGCGACGTGCTGGCGGTGCTGCGCGATACGGCGGTGATCCGCTCCGCGGTGGAACCGGGGGAGTCCTCGCTGCGCGGGCACCACGGTTCGCTCACCGCGGCCGAGCAGTTCGTCCCCTTGCTCGTGGCGCAAGGGTGATCGCGGTGGCGTGACGGCGACGGAGGTCGACGATGACCGGCGAGGACGCGTTCGACACCCCGGACCGGGGCTACTTCGGCCCGGATGCGGTGAGCTGGCACCTGCACGGCGACCCGGCCATGTGGGCGGCCGGGATCTGCAGCCTGTACCTGCAGGCGCTGCACCCGCGCGCGGTCGCGGGCGTCGTGCAGAACTCCGATTTCCAGCGCGACCCGCTCGGCAGGCTGCGGCGCACCAGCGCGTTCGTCGGACTCGCCACCTACGGTGGCCGCGCCGAAGTGGACCGCGCCGCGGCGCGGGTGCGGCACGTGCATTCGATCCTCACCGCCACCGACCCCCGCGACGGCTCACCGATCCGGCTCGACGAGCCGGAACTGCTGCGGTGGGTGCACTGCGCCGAGGTCGCCTCGTTCGCGTCGGTGGTGCGGCGCGGCGGATTCCCGCTCACCGGTGCGCTGCTCGACCGGTACTTCGACGAGCAGCGCCGCGGCGCGGGGCTCGTCGGCCTCGACCCGGCGACCGTGCCCGGTTCCCGGTGGGAGATGGCGGCCTACTTCGCCCGGATGCGGCCGCTGCTCGCGCGGACCGAGGACGCCGAGCTGATCTACCGCTTCCTGCACCGGCCGTTCCCCGAGTGGTGGCGGTCCGGGGTGAACCTGGCCTACCGGCCTGTAGGGCACCTCGCCTACTCGCTGCTGCCCGGGTGGGCGCGGCGGATCTACGGCCGGCCCGCGTTCCCGCGCGCCGCGGTGACGGCGGGGCTGCGGGCCGCCAGAGCGACGGGTCTCGCGGTGCCGGGGGCGATCCGCTGGCGCTTCCCCGCCGATCACGTGCTGCGCGCCGTGGAACGCCTCGGCGAACCCGCGTACCCGTCGGCCCGCGCCGTCGCGGCGCTGGGAGCGGCGTAGGCGGGTTCAGCGCAGGAACGAGTCCCGGGAGAAGTCCTCGTCGTCCCAGTCCTGGCCGCGGCGGGTCGGCGGGGTGCTCGGCGCGTTCGGGGCGGGGCGGTTCGGCGCGGCGGGCGGGGTTTCCGCGCGCGGCGGTGCGGCGGGCGGTTCCGGGCGGGCCGCGGGCTGGTCGTCGAGACCGGCCGGGGGCTGGGCGCCGTGGGCGTTGTAGGCCTCGCGGAACTGCTCGGCGCGGTCGCCCAGCACCGGTTCCACGGTGGCGTTCATCGTCTCCGCGGCCTGCTGGGTGGCCTGCCGGATGGTCTGCATGATCGCTTGCTGCAGGGCGGTGTGGGACTGGCGCATCGCCTGCTGGCTCAGGCGCAGGTCGAGGACGGCTCCGGAGGGGGCGACGGCGACCGTGACCGCGCCGTCCTGGCTGCGCGCCTCACCGCGGATCGCGCCCATCTTGTCCTTGAGCTGTGCCGCGGCGGTCGCCTGCTCCTCGAAGCGGGCCAGCATCTCCTGGATGCGCTGCTGAGCACTGGACATGAAAAATCTCCCCAGATCCGAACGTTTTCAGGGAGCGTAGCCAGTGCGGTCCGATCACCGGGTGGGTTCCACCGATTCGGCCGTCGCGCGCGGTGTCGATCACAGTGGTGCGAGGCACAATAGGGGGAGCGGGAGGCCTTGTCGACCTCTTGTATCTATGCGCAGATCCGCCTAAAGTTCCCGATGTTCGGAATGGCAATTCCGCATAGCGAAATCCTCGATGCTGAGGAGGCGTGCCCATGTCCTCGACCGGCATCACCGCGGTCCCCGGCGCCGACCTCGACCGGTTGGTGCGGCGCATCCGCGACGTGCTCCCGGAGAACGCGGTGATCACCGACCCGCAACGGCGCCGCATTTACGAATGCGACGGCCTGGCCAGCTACCGGGTGGTGCCCGCCCTGGTCGTCCTGCCGGAGAACACCGAGCAGGTCCAGCACGTCGTCGCGGCCTGCGCCGAACAGCAGGTGCCCTTCGTCGCGCGCGGCTCCGGCACCGGCCTGTCCGGCGGGGCGCTGCCGCACTCCGAAGGCGTGCTCATCGTGACCTCGAAGATGCGCCGCATCCTGGAGGTCGACGTCGCCAACCAGCGCGCCGTCGTCGAACCCGGCGTGATCAACCTCGACGTCACCGGCGCCGCCGCCCCGCACGGCTACTACTTCGCGCCCGACCCGTCGAGCCAGCAGGTGTGCTCCGTCGGCGGCAACGTCGCCGAGAACTCCGGTGGCGCGCACTGCCTCAAGTACGGGTTCACCACCCACCACATCCTCGGACTGCAGGTCGTGACACCCGACGGCGAACTCGTCGAACTCGGCGGCACCGCGCGGGAAGCACCCGGCTACGACCTGCTCGGCGCGTTCATCGGCAGCGAAGGCACGCTCGGCGTCGTCACCCGGATCACCGTGCGGTTGCTGCGAAAACCGGAAGTCGTGCAGACCCTGCTCGCCGGATTCGCCTCCACCGACGACGCGGGCGCCGCCGTCTCCGCCATCATCAGCGCCGGCGTCACGCCCGCCGCCATCGAAATGATGGACGCGCTCGCCATCGAAGCCGCCGAACAAGCCGTCCACTGCGGATACCCCGACGGCGCGGGCGCCGTCCTCGTCGTCGAACTCGACGGCCCCGCCGCCGAAGTCGAGCACACCTTCGCCGAAGTGCGGCGGCACTGCGACGAGCACGGCGCCTTCGAGATCCGCGTCGCCGCCGACGACCACGAACGCGCCATGATCTGGAAGGGCCGCAAATCCGCGTTCGCCGCCGTCGGCCGCATCAGCCCCGACTACATCGTGCAGGACGGGGTGATCCCGCGGACCGCGCTGCCCGAAGTCCTCGGCCGCATCGCCCGGCTCTCCGCCGACTCCGGGGTCCGCGTCGCCAACGTCTTCCACGCCGGAGACGGCAACCTGCACCCCCTGGTGCTGTTCGACGACGCCGAGCGGGGCGCGGCGGAACGCGCCGAAGCGGTCTCGGGAGCGATCCTCGACCTGTGCATCGAACACGGCGGCTCCATCACCGGAGAACACGGCGTCGGCACCGACAAGGTCAAGTACATGGGCCGGATGTTCACCGACGACGACCTCGACACCATGCAACTCGTGCGGTGCGCGTTCGACCCCGCCGGGATCTGCAACCCCGGCAAGGTGTTCCCGACACCGCGGCTGTGCGGCGAAGTGCCCGGCCCGCGCCGCGGAGTGCACCCGCTCACCGAAGCAGGATTGGCGGACCAGTTCTGATGCCCGCGAACACCACCACCCCCGCCGCCCGCGCCGCGCTGGAATCCGCAGCGGGCACCGGCAAGATCCGCGACGCGACGGCCGCCGACGAGGTCGCCGGCGTCCGGCCCACGTGGGTCGCCGCGGCCGCGGGCACCGAAGACGTCTCGGCGATCCTGCGCGCCGCCGCCGAACACGAACTCACCGTCGTGCCGCGCGGATCCGGCAGCAAGCTCGACTGGGGCGCCGCGCCGCGCTCCGCGGACCTGCTGCTGGACCTGTCCACCGACAGCGGGATCGTCGAACACGCCGCCGGTGACCTGGTGCTCAGCGCCCGAGCCGGCACCCCGCTGGCCACCCTGCACGCCACCGCCGCCGAAGCCGGCCAGCAACTGCCCATCGACCCGCCGGCCCGCACCGCCACCGCGGGCGGCGTCGTGGCCACCGCGACCTCCGGCCCCGGCCGGTACTTCTTCGGCGGCGTGCGCGACCTGCTCATCGGCATCACCGTGGTGCGCGCCGACGGCACCGTCACGACCTCCGGCGGCAAAGTCGTCAAGAACGTCGCGGGCTACGACCTCGGCAAGCTCTACACCGGATCGTTCGGCACCCTCGGAGTGATCACCGAAGTGGTGTTCCGGCTGCACCCCCTCGCCGCCGAACACCGCTGGATCAGCAGCACCGTCGAAGGCGCCGCCGACGCGGCCGCCATCGTCGACACCTACCGGCACTGCCAGGCGATGCCCACCGCCATCGAACTCGACCGCCCGGAACCCGGCGGCGCCATCACCGTGAGCGCGCAGCTCGAAGGACGCCCCGACGCCACCCACGACCGCGCCGAAGCGCTCGCCCGCGACGTCGGCGGCACCGTCCACGACCGCACGCCCGACTGGTGGGGGCAGCACCCGTTCGGGCCCGCGGACAACGCGCTGCGGCTCGGCGCCGAACCCGCCGCGCTGACCGCGCTGCTCACCGCCACCGACCGCGCCGCCGCCGACACCGGCCTGTCGCCCGCGCTGCGCGGAGCCGCCGGGCTCGGCGTGCTCCACGCCGGACTGCCCGCCGACGCCGACCCCCGCGCCGTCGCCGACCTCGTCGCCGCACTGCGCGACCGGCTCGACTACGCCGTGCTGGAACGCGGAACCGCCGCCGTGCGCGACGCCCTCGACCCGTGGGGACCGCAACCCGCCGGGATCCGCAGCCTGACGAGGCGGATCAAAGACCACTTCGACCCCGGACACCGACTCGCCCCCGGCCGTTTCGCGGGAGGAATCTGATGAGCGACACCCCACCGCACGACCTGCTGCGCAGCGGCGCGTTCGACGCGCAGCACCCGCCGCAGCGCGAACTCATCGATGACTGCGTCCACTGCGGATTCTGCCTGCCCAGCTGCCCCACCTACGACCTGTGGGGCGAGGAGATGGACTCGCCGCGCGGGCGGATCTACCTCATGAAGGAAGGGCTCGAAGGCGAACCCATGACCGACACCATGGTCGGTCACATGGACGCCTGCCTCGGCTGCATGGCCTGCGTCAGCGCCTGCCCCTCCGGGGTGCGCTACGGCACCCTCATCAACGAGACCCGCGCCCAGATCGAACGCAACCACACCCGGAGCCGGTGGGAGAAGCTGCTGCGCACCGCGATCTTCACGGTGTTCCCCTACCCGCGCAGGCTCCGCGCGATGCGCGGCCCCCTCGCCCTCTACCAACGCCTCCGCCTCGGCGCACTGCTGCGGCGCACCGGCATCACCGCCGCGCTGCCGCCGCACCTGCGCACCATGGAATCGCTCGCGCCGCCGATCAACCGGGCCCCCCGGCTCGGCCACCGGGTGCCCGCGCGAGGAGCCCGCCGCGCCACCGTCGGCATGATCACCGGCTGCGTGCAGAGCGCCTTCTTTCCCGACGTCAACGCCGCCACCGCCCGCGTGCTCGCCGCCGAAGGCTGCGACGTCGTCATCCCGCCTGCGCAAGGATGCTGCGGAGCGCTCAGCGAACATTCCGGCCGCGAAGAGGAGGCCGTGGCGTTCGCACGGGCCCTGCTCGACACCTTCGACGAGTCCCGCGTGGACCACATCGTGATCAACTCGGCGGGCTGCGGATCCACCCTCAAGGAATACCCGCAGCTGCTGCGCGACGACCCGCACTACGCCGCCAAAGCCGAACGGTTCGCCGCCAAGGTGCGCGACATCGCCGAACTGCTCACCGAACTCGGCCCCACCGCCACCCGCCACCCCCTGCCCGCCGCCATCGCCTACCACGACGCCTGCCACCTCAGCCACGGCCAAGGCATCCGCTCCCAGCCGCGCGACCTGCTCCGCGGCATCCCCGGCCTCGAACTCCGCGAGATCAACCGCGGCGAACTGTGCTGCGGCTCGGCCGGGATCTACAACCTGCTGCAGCCCGAAGCCGCCCAGGAACTCGGCGACCGCAAAGCCGCCCACGTCCAGGACACCCGCGCCGACCTGCTCGTCACCGCCAACCCCGGCTGCTCCATGCAGATCCGCGCCGCGCTCGAACGACGCGGCGAAGCGCTCCCGATGGCCCACACCGTGCAAGTGCTCGACGCCTCGATCCGCGGCGAAGCAGTCGACACCCTCCTGCACACCTGACCGCGTGACAGGAAGGTTCCCTTCCTCGCCGAGTCCGATGAGCCCCGGCCGAGCGAGGGTCCCTCTTGCGCATCGGTGACAGAAAGGTTCCCTTGCTCGCACTGGTGACAGGAAGGTTCCCTTCCTCGCACCAGTGGGCGAACGCGTGGGCCCGCTCGACGGGCTTCTCCAAGCGGGCCGGCAGCGGTCGCGAGTCCAGTGGGGACGAAGCCGGTCAAGGCGCCGGGTGAACCCCTCCGCGGCGTCTGGTCAGCACTACCGGACGTGCCCACGCGCGGTTATCGTCGCCGTCTCGACACGTCGGGTCTCCGCCACAAAGGAGTGGTCGTGTACCAACAGATCCTGGCCCCGTTGTTCGGTTCGCTCGGCTGGAGCGCGGTAGCGGCGGCACTGCCGTTGCTCGTGCTGTTCGCCCTGCTGGGCCTCGTGCGCATGACGGCGTGGAAGGCCTCGCTCATCGCGCTGGCCGTCGCGCTCGCGATCGCGATGTTCGTCTACCCGATGCCCGTGGACCAGGCGCTGCTGTCGGCGACGCTCGGGGCGGCGTTCGGCTTCTTCCCGATCCTGTGGATCGTCATCAACGCCATCTGGATCTACCAGATGACCGTTACGACCGGGCATTTCGACGTGCTGCAACGCAGCTTCTCCAGGATCAGCGGCGACCGCCGGATCCAAGCCATGATCATCGCGTTCTGCTTCGGCGCGCTGCTCGAAGCCCTCGCCGGCTTCGGCACACCGGTCGCGATCACCACGGTGATGCTGCTGGCGCTCGGCATCAGCCCGATGACGTCGGCCGTCGTCGCGTTGGTCGCCAACACCGCGCCCGTCGCCTACGGAGCTCTCGCTTCGCCGCTGGTGACGCTGGCGAGCGTCACCGAGCTGCCGCTGGCCGACCTCGGCGCCATGACCGGGAGGCAGACCCCGCTGCTCGCGCTGTTCGTGCCGATGGTCCTCGTCGGCATCATCGACGGCGTGCGCGGCGTCCGGGAGACCCTGCCGGCGACCCTCACCTGTGGGATCACCTTCGCCGTCGCCCAGTTCGCGGCGTCCAACTACGTCTCCGTCCCGCTGACCGACATCATCGCCGCGCTCCTGGCGGCGGGAGCGACGGTGCTGCTGATGCGGGTGTGGACCCCGCGCGGCGCCGAACCGCCCACCTCCGAACCCGCGGGCAGCCGAGCGGAGGTGCTGCGCGCCTACGCGCCCTACCTGATCATCATCGCGGTGTTCGTCGTCGCCCAGCTGGGACCGATCGCCGACCTGCTCGACGCCGTCACGCTCAAGTTCAACTGGCCCGGACTCGACATCCGCGATGCCGGCGGCGAAGCGCTCTCGCTCACCGAGTTCAAGTTCAACTGGCTGTCCGGAGCGGGCTCGCTGCTGCTGATCGCGGGACTGCTCACCATCCCCGTGATCGGCATCAGCGCGCGCGCCGCCCTCGGCCGCTACGCCGCGACCTACCGGCAGCTCGCCTGGGCGATCGTGACGGTGATGACCGTGCTCGCCATCGCCTACGTCATGAACACCTCCGGACAGACCGCGACGCTCGGCACCTGGATGGCGGCCACCGGTGGGTTGTTCGCCTTCCTCTCGCCGATCCTCGGGTGGCTGGGCGTCGCCGTCACCGGCTCGGACACCTCGTCCAACTCGCTGTTCGGCGCGCTGCAGGTCACCGCGGCCGAACAGGCGGGGATCGATCCGATGCTGGCCGCCGCCGCCAACGGCTCGGGCGGGGTGCTCGGCAAGATGATCTCGCCGCAGAACCTGGCGATCGCCGCCGGAGCCGTCGGCATGGCCGGGCGCGAGGGCGACCTCTTCCGTCGAGTCCTCCCGTTCAGCCTCGGCTTCCTCCTGCTGATGTGCGCCCTCATCGCCCTGCAAGCGACCCCGGTCCTGTCCTGGATGACCGTGATGTGAGCAAGGGAACCTTTCTGTCACCGAGGAGAGGAAGGGAACCTTCCGGTCAAGGAGGCGCACGTTGCACGCCCTTCCGGCTGCGAGGAAGGGAACCTTTCTGCCACCGGTGGCAGGAAAGTTCCCTTCCTCGCACCGACGGGCATTGACTGTGACAGTGTTGGTGTCACACTCTGGGTGGAGTACTAGGCCGCAACGAGGAGGCACGTCGCCCATGTCCGAGGCGCTCGTCTACGACGCGATCCGCACCCCGCGCGGTCGCGGCAAGAAAACCGGATCGCTGCACGGGACCAAACCGATCAGCCTGGTCGTCGGGCTGGTCGACGAACTCCGCAGGCGCCATCCGGGGCTCGACCCCGACCTGATCGACGACCTCGTGCTCGGCGTCGTATCGCCGATGGGCGACCAGGGCGGCGACATCGCCAAGACCGCCGCGCTGGCATCCGGCCTGCCCGACACCGTCAGCGGCGTCCAGCTCAACCGGTTCTGCGCGTCCGGCCTCGAAGCCGTGAACGTCGCCGCGCAGAAGGTCCGCTCCGGCTGGGAGGACGCCGTCCTCGCCGGCGGTGTCGAATCCATGTCCCGCGTGCCGATGGGATCCGACGGCGGCGCCTGGGCGATGGACCCGGAGACGAACTTCGAGACGTCCTTCGTGCCGCAGGGCATCGGGGCCGACCTGATCGCCACCCTCGAAGGCTTCGACCGCGCCACCGTCGACACCTACGCCGCCGAGTCCCAGACCCGAGCCGCCAAGGCGTGGGCCGACGGACGCTTCTCCCGCAGCGTGGTGCCCGTCGTCGACCGAAACGGCCGCACCATCCTGGATCGCGACGAGCACATCCGCGCCAACACCACCGCGGACAGCCTCGGTGGGCTCAACCCGTCCTTCGCCGCCATCGGTGACATGGGCGGATTCGACTCCGTGGCGCTGCAGAAGTACCACTGGGTCGAGCAGATCGACCACGTGCACACCCCCGGCAACTCCTCCGGGATCGTCGACGGCGCCGCGCTCACCCTCATCGGCAGCGAGAGCCTCGGCGAACGCACCGGCCTGCGCCCGCGCGCCCGCATCGTGTCCACTGCGCTGAGCGGAGCCGACCCGACGATCATGCTGACGGGCCCCGGCCCGGCCGTGCGCAAGGCGCTGGCCAAGGCGGAGATGACCATCGATCAGATGGACCTGATCGAGATCAACGAGGCGTTCGCCGCCGTGCCGCTGCGGTTCATGAAGGAATTCGGCGTGCCGCACGACAAGGTCAACGTCAACGGCGGCGCCATCGCGATGGGGCATCCGCTCGGCGCGACGGGCGCCATGATCCTCGGCACCCTCATCGATGAGCTCGAACGCCGTGAGCAGCGCTACGGCGTCGCCACCCTCTGCGTCGGCGGCGGCATGGGCATCGCCACCGTCATCGAACGGCTCAGCTGACCCCACCCCGGATCGAAGCCGCACCGGCCGCTGCGCCGCGAGGAAGGGAACCATCCTGTCACCGGTGACAGAAAGGTTTCCTTGCTCGCACCACCGCCGCAGCTCGTGCCGGGCGCTCGTGAACCACGAAGGACATTTCCGCGATGAGCGATCAGAGCACCATTCGCTGGGACCAGGACGCCGACGGCATCGTCGTGCTGACCCTCGACGACCCCCAGCAGCAGGCGAACACGATGAACGACCGCTACGTGCGGTCGATGGAAGAGACGCTGCAGCGCCTCCAGGACGAACGCGACAAGATCACCGGCGTGGTGCTCACCTCGGCGAAGAGCACCTTCTTCGCCGGCGGCGACCTGCGTGACCTGGTGCGGGTGCGCCCGGAGAACGTCGAAGAGTTCGCCGAGGTCAGCGCCACGACCAAGCGGCAACTGCGCGCCTTGGAGACGCTCGGCGTGCCGGTCGTCGCCGCGCTCAACGGCACCGCGCTCGGCGGCGGGCTCGAAATCGCGCTGGCCTGCCACCACCGCATCGCGCTCAACGGCGCGAAGACCCGCTTCGGCCTGCCCGAAGTGACCCTGGGGCTGCTGCCCGGCGCGGGCGGCGTCGTCCGCACCGTCCGCATGCTCGGCATCGCCGACGCACTGCTCAAGGTCCTCACCCAGGGCCAGCGGCTGCGCCCGGAGAAGGCACGCGAGCTCGGCCTGATCGACGAGGTCGTGGAGGACGCCGACGCGCTGCTGAACCGCGCGAAGGAGTGGATCAAGGCCAACCCGGAGGCCGTGCAGCCCTGGGACCAGAAGGGCTACAAGATCCCCGGCGGCACCCCGTCGAACCCGAAGTTCGCCGCGAACCTGCCGGCGTTCCCGGCGAACCTGCGCAAGCAGCTCAAGGGCGCGCCGATGCCCGCGCCGAAGAACATCCTCGCCGCGGCGGTCGAAGGCGCCCAGGTCGACTTCGACACCGCGCTCGAGATCGAAGGCCGCTACTTCGTGGACCTGGCCAGCGGCCAGACGGCGAAGAACATGAGCAAGGCCTTCTTCTTCGACCTCCAGCACATCAACTCCGGCGGCAGCCGACCCGACGGCATCGAGCGGTGGAAGGCGAGCAAGGTCGCCGTGCTCGGTGGCGGCATGATGGGCGCGGGCATCGCCTACGTCTGCGCGAAGGCCGGCATGCAGGTGGTGCTCAAGGACATCTCCCTCGCCGCCGCCGAGAAGGGCAAGGCCTACTCGGAGAAGATCCTCGGCAAGGCCGTGGACAAGGGCCGCAGCACCGCGGCCGAGCGGGACGAGGTGCTCGCCCGCATCACCGCGACCGACCAGAACGACCAGCTCAGCGGCTGCGACCTGGTCATCGAAGCCGTCTTCGAGGACACCAGGCTCAAGCACCAGGTGTACAGCGAGATCGAGGACGTCATCGACGGCGACGCGCTGATCGCCTCGAACACCTCGACGCTGCCGATCACCTCGCTCGCCGAGGGCGTGCGGCGCCGCGAGGACTTCATCGGGCTGCACTTCTTCTCCCCGGTCGACAAGATGCCGCTCGTGGAGATCATCTGCGGCGAGCAGACCAACGAGCGCGCGCTGGCCAGGGCGTTCGACGTGGTGCAACAGATCAAGAAGACGCCGATCGTCGTCAACGACAGCCGCGGGTTCTTCACCAGCCGCGTCATCGGGACCTTCCTGCACGAGGGCGTGTCGATGCTCGGCGAGGGCATCCACCCCGCGACGATCGAGCAGGCGTCGAACCAGGCCGGGTTCCCCGCGCCGGTCCTGCAGCTGTTCGACGAGCTCACCCTGACCCTCCCGCGCAAGATCCGGGAGGAGACGAAGCGGGCCATCGAGGAAGCCGGTGGGACCTGGACCCCGCATCCCGCCGACGAGATCCTCGACCGCATGGTCGAGGAGTTCGAGCGGCCCGGACGCTCGGGCGGTGCCGGGTTCTACGAGTACACCGACGGTGTGCGCGGCGGGCTGTGGTCCGGACTGGTCGATCGGCTGGGAGCGGGCAGCGTCGACCCGACGAAGGTCGCGCTCGTCGACCTCACCGAGCGGTTGCTGTTCATCCAGGCCATCGAGACCGTGCGGTGCTTGGACGAAGGCGTGCTGCGGTCCGTTCCGGACGCCAACATCGGGTCGATCTTCGGCATCGGCTTCCCGGCGTGGAGCGGGGGAGTGGTGCAGTACATGAACGGCTACGCCGGTGGCCTCGCCGGTTTCGTCGAGCGGGCGAAGGAGCTCGCCGACAACTACGGGCAGCGCTTCACCCCGCCGGAATCCCTGGTGCGCCGCGCCGAGGCCGGCGAGCCGTTCGCACTCGGCGAGCCCGACGACGAAATCGTCAACTCCACCGCGGCATGACAGGAAGGTCGCTTTCCTGTCACCGGTGACAGAAAGGTTCCCTTCCTCGCACCGACCCGGGCATGAAGAAGGGGCGCTGGACCACGTGGTCCGGCGCCCCTTCTGGGCGGTGCGCTTATCGAGCCTCCGCTGGAGGGATCACCGCTGCGCGGGGATCTGCGGCAGCCCGGTGGCGACGTTGTGCACGATCTGACCGGGTACGGCGGTGAGCTCGTCCGCCTTGGTCATGTCGGCCACCTTGCCGGCGGCGGGCACGACATCGCCGACCTTCGGCAGGTTCCCGCCGCGCAGGTCGTGTTGGAGCACCGCTTCGGGCCGGGCGACGGGGCCCACGGTGTAGCCGTGCGCGGCGTCGAGGGCGAAGGAGGTGTCTCCGGCGGAGACGCCTTGGTGGTCGGGCTGGCGCGGCCCGATCTCGGCGTCGAGGAACTTGCCGTCGGGGGCGTGCCTGTCGACGATGCCGGTGTGCTGCGGGTTCGCCGCGACGCCGATGGTCGGCCGGGTCTTGGTGAGGTCTTCGACGTCCAGCCGCGCCTGGCCGATGTGCCTGGTGATGCGGGCGGGCTTGCCTTCGCTCAGCAGCGGTTCGCCGTCGCGCAGCTCGCCGGCGATGCCGTGCGTGGTGGTGACGATGTTCGCGCCGACCTGCTTGACCACGTTCGGAACGCCCGCGCGCAGCTGTGCGTCCAGGCAGGGGGCTTTGGTGCTGTTGAAACCAGGAGCGTCCTGCATGCGGCAGGCGTCCACCGGCACGGTGACGCCGATGTCGTCGGGCACCGAGGAAAGGTCAGGCTTGACGAGTTCGGGTCCTGGCGCTGCCGAGGCGGTGCCGGCCCCGACTGCGGCGAATCCCGCGGCCACGACGGCTGCTTGCAACGTGCGCGTGGTCCAGGGGCGCAAGATCAGTTCTCCTTGGTGTCGCGAGTGGGGCTCGGTTCCCGGCCCGGCGCCGGGGTGCGGTGCCGGGACGGGAACCTGGTGAGGCCGTCCGGTGCGGGTGTCGACGACCCGACGGGGTCGCGCGGAGCCACGTGCCACGCCAGACGATCAACGCGCTCCACATCGGCACTCCGAAGACCGCTCTTGATCCCTTGGGTGGAGATGCCCCTCGATCGAGTGGTATTCGGCCGCTCGTGCTGCGGGCGGCGGAGGAGGCGGGGCCTGTTCAGGCCTGCGGCATGAGGCTCGGGCTGATCAGGGCCATGAGGTGCTGGGTCGCGTGCTCGGCGGTGATCTCGGGCCGCTTCTCGCGCCACATCGCCAGCCGCTCGCACGCCCCGATGATCGATTCGGCGAACGCCTCCAGGCGGACCTGGTCCAGTTCGGGACGGCTGGCCTCGAGCAGCCGGGCGGTGAGCTCCGTCTGCTGCTCCCGGGTCGCTTCGAGTTCGGTGTTCACGGTCGCGACGGGGATGGCTGCCTCGTTGCGCAGCAGCGCCCAGGACTGGGCGTGGTCATCGCTGAAGCGGAAGAACGCGAGCAGGCAGTCGTGCAGCAGCTGGGCGGAGTCCCCGGCCGCGCCGGCCGCCGCCTCGGTGGTGGCGTCGAGCAGTTCCCGCCGTGCGCGTTCGACGCAGGCGACCAGGAGGCCTTCCTTCGAACCGAAGTACTCGTAGAGCATCGGCTTGGACAGGCCGACGCGGTGGGCGATGTCGTCCATCGAGGTGGCCTGGTAGCTGTTGGTTGCGAACACCTGCTCGGCGACGGCCAGTATCTGCTGTTCCCGCTCTGCCCTGGGGAGACGCTTGCGTCGCCCGTTCGTCGCGGAGTTCCCGGCGGCCTGCTCAACATTCACGATCCAACCCTACCGAGAATGGCCGCGACGAACCCTACCGGAGGTAACTTACTCATAGTAGGCTACTTTGAGGTAGGAAGGTGTGGTCCATCAGGGAGGGCTCGAATGGCACAGGCGCCACCGCAGCGGCACGACACGTCCGTCGTCATTGTGGGCACCGGATTCGCCGGACTCGGCACGGCGATCAAGCTCAAGGAAGCGGGCATCCACGATTTCGTCGTGCTGGAGAAGAGCGACGACCTCGGCGGCACCTGGCGCGACAACACCTATCCCGGATGCGCGTGCGACGTGCCGTCGCTGATGTACTCCTTCTCGTTCGAGCAGAACCCGGACTGGTCCCGGTTGTTCGCCGAGCAGCAGGAGATCTCCGACTACCTCCAGCGCTGCGCCGACAAGTACGGCATCCGCGAGCACATCCGCTACGGTGTCGAGTTCACCGGCGCGGACTACGACGAGGACACCCACACCTGGCGCGTGTCCACGGCCTCCGGCGACTCCTACGTCGGTCGCGCACTGGTCTCCGGCGTCGGTGCGCTGCACATTCCCAGCTACCCGGAGCTGAACGGGCTGGAGCGCTTCCAAGGCGAGGTCTTCCACTCGGCGAAGTGGAACCACGACTACGACCTGGAGGGCAAGCGGGTCGCCGTCGTCGGAACGGGCGCCAGCGCCATCCAGTTCGTGCCGAAGGTGGCGGCGCAGGCGTCCAGGCTGCACCTGTTCCAGCGGACGCCCCCATGGGTGCAGCCCAAGCCCGACCGGGAGATCCCGGAGAAGGTGCGGAAGTGGTTCCGCCGGGTCCCGTTCCTGCAGCGCGTCGCGCGCACCGCGGTCTACTGGACCCTCGAGTTCCGCTCGGTCGCGGTGCTGCGCAGCAAGGTGCTCGGCAAGATCTCCGAGCACCTCGCCAAGCGCTACATCCGCCGGGTCGTGCAGGACCCCGACACGCGCGAGGCCGTCGTGCCCAAGTACTCCATGGGGTGCAAGCGGATTCTGCTCTCCAGCGACTACTACCCGGCGCTCAACAGGCCGAACGTCGACCTCCGCACGAGCGGTGTCGCAGAGATCAAGGAGAATTCGGTCGTCACCGGCGACGGCGAGGAGTACCCGGTCGACGCCATCATCTTCGGCACCGGGTTCCACGTGACCGACGCCTTCGACCACCTCGACATCATCGGGCGGAACGGGCGGAAGTTGCGGGACACCTGGAAGGACGGGATGCACGCCCACCTGGGCATGACCGTGTCCGGTTTCCCCAATCTGTTCTTCCTGCTCGGCCCGAACACCGGCCTCGGGCACAACTCCGTCGTGTTCATGATCGAGTCGCAGATCAACTACGTGCTGAGCTGCCTGCGGCCGATTCACCGCGGTGAGGTCGATCAGATCGATGTGCGGCAATCCGTGCAGGACGAGTTCAACGGCAAGATCCAGCACCAGCTCTCCGACGCGGTGTGGTCCTCGGGCGGATGCCAGAGCTGGTACCTGGACGTCAACGGCGTCAACCGCACGGTCTGGCCCGGTTTCACCTGGAACTACTGGCTTCGGACGCGCAAGGCCGACCCGGCGGACTTCGAGATCAAAGCGGCGACCGGGCGCCATTGATGCTTCGCACGGGCGTTCGATATAGTTCCGGGCGTCGTTGTTGGAACAGCCCCGGCTGAGTTCACCGGTGTTGGGCCGGAGGGCGGGGCGCATCTTGAGCTAGGGGCTCCGATGCCACAGGCCCGCACGTTGTCGTCCGACGAGATCCGGGGACTCCGCGAAGAACTGTCCTCCGGCGGTACACCGACGCTGTGGTTCACCTCAGCAGCGGTCGGTGTGCCGGAGGGGCGGTCCGGCAAGGTCATCGCGCTGGACGAACCGGCCGAGGGCGACTTCATCCAGATCCGCCCGGCCGGATCCAAGGACGTCCTGTCCTTCTCGGCGGCGGAGGTCACGACGGTCAAGCCGCCGCGCAAGCGCAAGGAGCCGGAGCCGGTCGCCCCCGTCGCCGAAGCCCCCCAGGCGGCGGCGAAGGCACCGGAGCCGAAGCCTGCTGCCGCCCCCGCTCGCCCTCCGGAGCCCGCGCGTTCCGCGCCGAACGCCGGCGCCGAATCCGCTCCGAAACCGGCCGCGGCGGCGAACCGGCGCAAGCCGAAGCCGCCGGCGGGCGCCACCGTGATCTTGACGGCCGACCAGGCGGGCCAGTGGAACGTCGAGGTCAGCACCGGGAAGAAGCGGGTCCTGCGCCCCACGCCCGTGTCGACCTCGGCCGTGGCCCAGGCGGCCAAGTCGTTGCACGAAGAGGTCGCCGCCGCCGTCGAACCGCTGCTGGAGGCCGCGCGGGAACAGCAGCGCGAACGCGTCGAGCAGCTCGAGCAGCAGCTCGCCGACGCCCAGCGCATGCTCCACGAACTCACCGAGTGACCCCACTGGCACCGAGCGCACGCGAGACGTGACAGGAAGGTTCCCTTGCTCTCATCCGTGACAGAAAGGTTCCCTTCTTCGCAGTGGTGACAGAAAGGTTCCCTCCCTCGCGTCGGTGACAGGAAGGTTCCCTTGCTCGCAGTCATCGGCTCGTGCTGCGGCGGCGCCTCGAGTTCCGGGGCCGGGCCTGGTGGTGGCCGGACGTGCCGTCGATGGCGGTGCTGTGCGCTCACCAGCTCAAGGTCGCCGGGAGCAACGCCTAGAATCGAGGGCGTGACTCGGATGCTGACTCCACGCTGGTTGCTGCTGCACGCGGTGTTCATCGCCGCGGTGATCGCAACGGCCTTCCTGGCGTGGTGGCAGTGGGATCGTGCGCACGAAGCGGGCGGCAGCTTCCAGAACCTGGGTTACGCGCTGCAGTGGCCGCTGTTCGGGGTGTTCACGCTCTGCATGTGGGTGTGGTTGATCCGCATGGAGCTGCAGCAGCACGACCCGCCGCAGGCCGCGTCGGACACTTCGGAACCCGCGGAGCCGGCGGAACCGGAGGACGACGGCGCCGCGCGCCGCAGGCGTCCGCTCGTGCCGCCGCCCGCACCTCCCGTGGAGGTGGGCGAGGACCCGCAGCTGGCCGAGTACAACCGCTACCTCGCGGAACTCAACGACGCCGACCAGCGGGCGGGCTGACCGGGCCGGATCCGGCGTCAGTTGAAGGTGATGTCGCCGTTGATCTGCTCGCCTTGGATCAAGGTGCGCACGGTGCCGGAGTTCTGGTTGACCACCCGGTTCTGCGTCGCGGACAGCTCGTGGTGCACTTCCGCGCCCGCCTCGCGCAGCTCCGCGCCGAACTCCGGATCGTCCTGAGCGACCTGGTCCAGCCGTTCGGCCAACGCCTCGATCTGCGGTCGTCCCGCACCGCTCTCCGCGGCCTCGAGCGCGGCCAGCGTCGTCGGGTCGTCCCGGCGGCGCAGCAGGCCGCGCACCTTGTCCAGCGCGCCCTGCGCGGCGCTGCCCAGTGCGACGGCGATCTGACCGCCGAGCGCGGTGGCGAGGGAATCGAAGAACGGGTCGATCATTGGTTCCTCCGCACGGTTCGTTGTGACCAAGTGTAGGCGCTCGATCACGGAGTTCGCCGTGACTTCGGTCTATCCGCCGCGACCGTCGCCCGGGTGGCCGCGCGTCGCGGCGGAAGAATGCGACGGTTGCGCCGCACGGTCGATTTTCTGCGCGGTGCCAGGGCGAATGCCGTTTTCGGAAGGTCGGCCGGAGGTCGGCCTTGACAGGCCGGTGTGATATCAACGGAGGGACCGACGGAGCAGGTTCGGCGACCTCACGGCAGAGTTGCCGCGCCTTCCCGGAACGCTCGGAACCGCCGCCTTGGCGCATGCGCCGGGCCCGCGGCTAGCGGTCGAGACCAGGTCGTCAAAGACATGCGGTGATTGGGGCAGGCGTGCGCAGCGGCGTGCTGTTGAAGATGTTCGGGCTGTGCGTACTGGCCGGTGTGCTGGTGGCGTTCCTGATGATGCCGATGGCGACCGGCGCCGGGGCGGTGGTGAACCAGGCCACCGACGCGATGTCGAGCATGTCCAGTTCACTGGCCAAGCGGGACATGCCTCAGGTGTCGGTGGTGACCGACAAGGACGGCGAGCCGATCGCGCACTTCTTCGAGGACTACCGGGTCGAGACGAAGCCCGAGCAGATCTCCGGCTACATGAAGGCCGCGATCACCGCGGTGGAGGACAAGCGCTTCTGGAACCACGACGGCGTCGACTGGCAGGGCACGATGCGTGCGCTCGCGAAGAACGTCAGCACCGGTGGCACGGCGCAGGGCGCGTCGACGATCACGCAGCAGTACGTGAAGAACTACCTGGTGCACGTCGTCGCCCAGAACGAGGTCGACGCGGAGAAGGCCAAGGAGACGACGATCGCGCGGAAGCTGCGCGAAGCGAAGATCGCCGTTGAGCTCGAACGCACCATGACCAAGGAGGAGATCCTCACCGGCTACCTGAACGTGGTGCCGGTCGGGAACCAGACCTTCGGCGTGGGCGCCGGCGCGCAGACCTACTTCGGCACCACCCCGGACAAGCTGACGGTCTCCCAATCGGCGCTGCTCGCCGCGGTCGTCAACCAGCCCGGTTCGCTGAACCCGCGGTCCAACCCGGATGAGGCGCTGGAACGCCGCAACCTGGTGATCGACCTGATGACGGATCCGCACAACAGCCTCCGGATCAGCGAGGAAGACGCTCAGATCGCGAAGAACGAGCCGCTCGGGTTGACGCCGCAGCTGGGCCGCCCGCCGAACGGTTGCGTCGGCATCGGCGACGGCACCACCGACGGGTTCTTCTGCGAGTACGTGCGCCACTACCTGGAACGTTCCGGCATCGACGACGAGAAGCTGGAAACCGGCGGCTACACGATCCGCACCACGCTGGACCGCAAGTCCAGCGACGCGGCGAAGGAAGCCGCGAAGAAGCAGGTCCCCACGCAGACCGACGGCATCGCCAACGCCATGTCCGTCGTCGAACCGGGAACGGACAAGCACAAGGTTCGCGCGCTGGTCGCCAACCGCGACTTCGGCAACGACCCCAACGCGGGGCAGACGGCCTACGACATCGTCAGCCGGGTGCAGCCCTTCGGTGCGGGGTCGATCTACAAGGTCTTCACCGCCGCCGCCGCGCTCGAGCAGGGCATGACGATCCACGACAACGTCCCCGTGCCCGCGACCTACACCTCCAGCGTGTACAAGAACGGGACGAACCCGTACACGGTCGGCAACGCCGAGGGCGTCCAGCCAGGGGACCGCACCCTGCAGATGGCGCTCGCGACCTCGCCCAACACCGGCTTCGTCGCACTGCAGGAGAAGGTCGGCCTCAACGCCACCGTCGACATGGCCTCCAAGCTCGGTCTGCGCCAAGGCATGAACGGCGTGAACAGCAGCGGCTCCACCCTCGACGACGACGGTTCCAACGGGCCGTCCCAGGCCGAGGCGGTCAAGAAGAACAAGCGCGGTGCCTTCACCCTCGGCTACACGCCCACCAGCGTGCTGGAGCTGTCGAACGTGGCCGCCACCATCATGAGCGGCGGCACCTACTGCCCGCCGACTCCGCTGGAAGAGATCCGCGACCGCAACGGCAACGAGGTCCCGATCAAGGAAGCTCCGTGCGAGCAGGTCATCTCGCCGGAGGTCGCCGGTCAGCTCGCGCAAGGCATGAGCAAGGACGACACCGAAGGCACCTCCAAGGTCGCGGCGAGCGCGGCGGGCTGGACCCGGCCCATGATCGGCAAGACCGGAACCACGCAGGAGAGCAAGTCCGCGGCCTTCCTGGCGGCGACCCCGCAGATGGCCGGTGCGGTGCTGACCTACGCCGACGGCTCGCGTCCCCGCGGGATCTGCGACGGCGGTGGCGAGTCGCCGCCGTTCCTCTGCGGTGAAGGCAACATCTTCGGTGGCAAGGTGCCTGCCCGGACCTGGTTCGACGCCATGACGAGAATCCACGAAGGCCTTCCGGCCGCGCCGCTGCCGGGTGGCCCGCCCGCCCCGTAAGCGAGCTCGAACGCGAAGAAGGGCCGTCCGCTGAGCTGCGGACGGCCCCTCTTCGCGTTCAGCGGCGGCTGAGCCGGCGAACTCCGCGCGTCAATCCCGACGCCTCCCGAACCAGCACCACCGGGAGCTTGCCGAGCAGCACCAGCAGCAGAATCGCCAGCGCCAGCACGATCCATCCGGACCAGCCGAGCAGGCCCGACGTGACGTTGTCCACCGGGTGCCCCGCGGCGCTGAACAGAATGCCGAAACCGGCCGCGGCATTGACGAAACCGTGCCCGATCGCGGCGGGCCACACGCTGCCGGTCGCCAACCTCAACCACCCGAGCAGCGCGCTCAGCAGAGCGCAGAAGCACACCATCATGATGAACGCGACGACGATCGGGGCATTCGGGTAGTTGTATCCCAGGATGAGCAGCGGAGCGTGCCACAGGCCCCACAGGACGCCCGTCACCAGGAACGCGGCCGGCTGCCCCAACGGCAGCAAAGCGGTGGTCAGGTAACCGCGCCAGCCGACTTCCTCCCCGAACGCAGGGATGACGTTCAACCAGCCGAGCAGCATCACCTGCACGAGCTGCATCAGCGCCAACGACGACAGCGACGGCGCGCCCACCCCGCCCGCCTCAAGACCGAACTGCTCCGAAAGGCCGGAGAAACCGGTCCAGTCCGCGTGATAAACCCCGAGCAGCGCGCCGAGACCCAGCGCGACCAGCATCAGAACCGGTGGGCCGAACCACGCGATCAACGCCCGGCCCCACCACTTCCGGACGCCACCGGCATTGGTGACGCCGAGGTCGCGCACCGGCGCGTCCCGCGGGCTGATCCACTTCGTGACCGCGAACGCGGACGCCGCGGGCACGAACATCATCACCACCAGCAGCAGTGGCGCCCACGTCCACGTCAAACCGGCGCCCGTCAGCCACAACGGAATGCTCAGCACCCACGTACCCAGGTAGCTCAGCCCGACGAAGCTCACCACACCCCGAACATCAACTCGATCACCCACACCCCCATCCTGCCAACGCCCCCGCCCCTCCCGCCCACCCGGCGAGGAAGGGAACCTTCCTGTCACTGGTGACAGGAAGGTTCCCTTCCTCGCGGAAAAGGCGTGACAGCATGAGCCCATGACGACCTTGCTGCCTTCCACTGATCGCGCGCTGCTCAGACGGCTGGCCGTTGAGCAGAGCCAGAACCGCGTCCCCTCGCTGATAGCCGGGCTGGTCCGCGACGGGGAAACGCTCTGGACCGGCAGCAGAGGACTCGTGTCAGGTGAAGCCCCGACCTCGAACACCCAGTACCGAATCGGCTCGATCACCAAATCGTTCATCGCGGTCCTGGTGCTGCGGCTGCGCGACGAAGGCCTTCTCAACCTCGAAGACAGGTTGGACCAGCACGTCCCAGGTACCGCCATCGGAGACCGCAGCATCACCCGCCTGCTGACGCACACCAGCGGGATGAGCGCGGAACCGGCGGGCCAGTGGTGGGAACGCACCGAAGGCGGCCCGGTCGAAGAACTGATCGCCGGTGTCGACGAAGACGCCGTCCGCCCGAGCCCCCGGCACGGCTTCCACTACTCCAACACCGGATTCGGGGTTCTGGGGGAGCTCGTCGCCCGGCTGCGGGGACGCTCTTGGTACGAGTCGGTGCGGGAGGAGATCCTCCTGCCGCTGGGCATGAACCGGACCACCTTCGGCCCGGAAAGTCCTCACGCGCAAGGCTGGGCGGTCCACCCGTGGGCCGACGTGTTGTTGCCGGAGCCGGCGGAAGACGGCGGGGCCATGGCCCCTGCGGGACAGCTGTGGTCGACCTTGGACGACATGCTGCGGTGGGCGCGGTTCATCGCCGGTGAGACGGCCGAGGTGCTGCATCCGGACACGGTCGCGGAGATGCGGGCTGCCGGTGCGGTGGACGACGGAGACGTCTGGCGTGCCGGGTACGGACTCGGATTTCAGCTGATCAGGAACCAGGGGCGGCGGCTCGCCGGGCACACCGGCTCGATGCCCGGCTTCCTGGCGACCGTGATGGCCGATCCCGCGGATCGGACCGGTGTCATCTTCATGGCCAACACGACTGCGGGAGTGTCGTCGGCGCTCATCACGGACTTGCTCGGCCTGCTCGACGAGCACGAACCGCGGATTCCGGAGGCGTGGGCTCCGAGCACGCGGGTCGAGCCTGATCTGCTCGAACTCACCGGTCAGTGGTACTGGGGGCCGTCTCCTTACGTGCTGCGGATTCTTCCGGACGGCCTGCTGGATCTGGTGCCGTGGCAGGGGCGCGGCCGAGCATCTCGTTTCCGCCGGAACGAGGACGGCACCTGGACCGGCCTGGACGGCTACTACTCGGGCGAGCGACTCCACGTGGGCCGTTCCTCCGACGGAACCGCGACCCACCTGAACCTGAACACCTTCATCTTCACCCGAACCCCGTACGACCCGAACGCCCCCATCCCCGGCGGCGCAACCCCCTGGACCCCCACCCCCTGACCCCGTTGTTCGATGCGAGGAAGGGAACCTTTCTGCCACTGGTGACAGAAAGGTTCCCTTCCTCGCACCCAGTGGGCGATGGTTAGGTTAGGCTGCCCTCTGTTGGGTGGGTTGATCGCGCAGCCGTCGATCGGAGTCGTGCCTGTGAGTGGGAAGTCCGTCGTCGAGGTCACCTCGCCTGCCCGGCTGTTGGCGGAGTTCCCCGCCGGCGACGAGGTCGCAACCAGAGTCGCGGCATGGCGCCGGTCGATCGAAGGCGTCCTCGCCGGCCGAGACGACCGCGTCCTCGTGGTCGCGGGGCCGTGCTCGGTGCACGACGTGGCGGCGACGAGGCACTACGCGAACCACCTGCGCGAACTGGCCGCTGAACTCGATGACGAGCTCCTCATCGTCATGCGCGCCTATTTCGAGAAGCCGCGCACCACCGTCGGTTGGACGGGTCTGCTCGCCGACCCGGCGCTGGACGACACCTCGGACATCGAAACCGGGCTCCGTCTGTCTCGCCGGTTGCTGCTCGACCTGGTCGAACTCGATCTCCCTGTCGCCACGGAATGGGTCAGTCCCTTCGCGGCGGACTACCTCGGAGACCTCGTCAGCTACGGCGCCATCGGTGCTCGAACAGTGGAGAGCCAGGTCCACCGCCAGCTCGCCAGCGCACTGCCGATGCCGATCGGCATGAAGAACGGCACCAGCGGATCGCTCCAGGCCGCGGTCGACGCGGTGATCACCGCGAGGCACCCGCACCGCTTCCTCGCGTCCGGCCCCGACGGGGCGGTGAACTGGGTGCGCAGCTCGGGGAACGGAGCCGCGCACGTGATCCTGCGAGGCGGGAAGAGCGGACCCAACTACGGGATCACCTCGGTGCGGCGTGCGGCTGCCATGTTGCGGGCCGCTGGCTTACCGCCCGCGGTGGTCATCGACGCGAGCCACGGGAACAGCGGAAAGGACCACACCAAGCAGCCGAAGGTGGTCTCGGCAGTCGGAGCCCAGCTCGCCAGCGGGGTCGACGCCATCCGCGGCGTCATGATGGAAAGCTTCCTCGTCGGGGGACGCCAGGACATCGACGCGGCGGCTCCCGTCCACGGGCAGAGCATCACCGATGCCTGCCTGGGCTGGGAAGACACCGCCACCGTGCTGCGGGACCTGGCCGCATCGGTGCGGGCGTCCAGGCGTACGTGTGATTCAGCGAACTGGTTGCAGCTGGCATGAGGAGCAGCGTCGAAGGCGCGTGACGCTCATGCTGGGAGGCGTGCCCGAAGACCTGCGCATCACCTCCAAGCTGACCGTCCCGGCAGCTGAATTATTCGAACGGTTTTCGCGTTCCTCGGGGCCTGGCGGGCAGCACGTCAACACAACGGACTCCCGGGTGGAGCTCGTCTTCGACCTGGCGAACTCGAAGATCCCCGAACCGACGCGGGACCGTGCGCTCAGCCGCTTGGAGTCTCGCCTGGTCAACGGCGTCCTCACCGTCGTCGCCTCTGAACACCGCAGCCAGCTGCTCAACCGGACCGCGGCACGGGAACGGTTGGCGGCGTTGCTGGCCGAAGCGATCGCCCCTGAACCGCCACCTCGGCGCCGGACGAAACCGACCGCCGGTTCGCGGCGGCGCCGCCTGGACGGTAAGAAACGCCGTGGCCAGGTGAAACAGTGGCGACGGCGCGGAGATCCGGGCGACGGCTGAGGCGAACGTGTCGCCCGTCCGGTTAGCCTCGATCGCGGGAACGACCAGAGAGGACCGGACTCATGCGGACGGCTTGGGTGATGCCTGGTGGATCAACGTTCGGGGCCGTCCAGGCCGGACTCGCCACCGCGCTGTTCGAAGCTGGTGTCGAACCTGATCTGCTGATCGGCACGTCAGCGGGTTCGTTGAACGCCGCTTGGCTCGCTCGCGACCCGTCCCGCCGAGGGGCGAGCGAGCTGCGGGAACTGTGGCGCACGATGCGTCGTTCCGACATCTTCCCCATCCAGCCGAGCCGCATCATCGCCGGGAAGCTCGGAATCACGAACCACCTGATGGCGAGCAGCGGGCTCGCGCGCTGGGTGCACCGCACGCTTCCGTACCGGACGTTCGAGCAAGCGGAGATTCCGCTCACCGTGACCGCTACGGACGTCGATACGGGCGCGGCGGTGTACTTCGATCAGGGGCCGCTGCTTCCGGCGCTCGTCGCGTCCTGCTCCATCCCTGGCCTGTTCCCGCCACTCAAGGTGAACGATCGTTGGCTCGTGGACGGGGGAGCCGCAGCGTTCATGCCGATCAGCAAAGCCGTGGAGCTCGGGGCGGAGCGGGTTTTCGTACTGCCATGCGGAGGCGATGAGCCGTTCAGCTGGCAGCAACCCCGCAGGCGCGGCGTCGGCTCCGTTGCGACGGTGCCGGCGCCGCTCACGCCTCCTCGAACGGTCAGCGGGGTCAACGGCGCGGCACTCGGTGCTGCGATGCTCGCGTCGGCACGGCTCGATTTGCAGCTGAACTCGACCCGTTGCGATCTTTACGTTCTCCCGGCGCCGTCCACGGCTGGACTGTCCCAGTACTCGTTCTCGCACTCTGCCGCGCTCATCGACGCCTCGTGGCGCATCGCCGAAGCCTGGTACCCCCGAGCCCGCCCGCTCGCCGCAGGTCCAGTCGACAGCAGCGGCAACCCAGAACAAACCCAACCACCCCTCGCCACCTACAGCTGAAGGCGCGAAGCAAGGGAACCTTCCTGTCACCTGTGACAGAAAGGTTCCCTTGCTCGAGAGCCCAGTGGAGATGGGTGACGGCTGAATCTGGACATGCGAATGCCCGGAGGTCGGCGATGGCCGTTCCTCCGGTGCCGTGCGGGCGTGCTAGTTGAGCAGGTGGGCCTTCACTTCATCGGTCGGTGGGGATGGTTCGAGTCTCAACTTCGGGGCGCGTTCTGAGGGCCGCTGCTTGGTATGCCCGGCGAATGTTCTCGACGACTTCCTCGGGGTTGTTCGTCAAATCGGTGGGGAGGATTTGAACCACCGCGATGCCATGAGTCGCGTAGCGGGTGTTGCGTTTTGTGGTCGCCGCATAGTCGGATTTGGAGAAGTGGTAGGCGAAGGAATCGATTTCGACGGCTAGCGCTACATCGTCGAACCATGCGTCCGGAATCCCGATGTAGTGGCCGTGGGCGCTGAACAGGGAGACGTTCCATGACGGTTGGGGGAGGTCGGATGATTTGATCAGCTTGAATGCGTGTAGCTCGGCAGGTGAGCGGAGGTCGGCTGTCATGGCGTGCAAGATGTCCCTGGGAAGTCCGGTCCCGCGCCTGCTTCCTCGGTCCATCTCCTGCTTCAGCGCGCGAGGTGAGCATTGGGGAGCTCGCTGGATCGCTTCGATCAGCAGTGACTCCGTCGATTCCCGAGGTTGCCATGTGCGTGCCGCGTCCATCACGGCTCGTGTCGCCGGTGCCAACGGGATCTCGTTCTTGACGACCGGGTGCGGCAGTCGGGTAGTGCGTTCGAACTTGATCTGATCGCTTCCTTGAATCTTCTTGCCGTGCGGGATCAGGACGTGAACTGGGGCGTTTTCATCGGGGGCCGTCAAGCCGTGGATTCGCGCCCCGTGCATTCCGGTGATCATGGCTGTGGGGCCGGCCCGCAACAGTGCGGCCGTGATCAGATCATGAGTGGTGGGCGGTCCTGGGGCGACTAGAACGATGCCTGGCAGCAGTCGGGTCCACGGTCCATCTGCTCGAGCGCGGCGGTAGCTGGTCGACTGTGAGACGCCGAGTTTCTCCAGTTCGCGGACGTGGAACACGCGACGCGGGGAGTTCTGGACGATGCTTCGATTGATTACGGTCGATGACATGCAATCACTATCGGTCACAGCTGGTTTTCGCCAGTGCACAACATTCGTCGGTGTGTCGGCCGCGCCGTGGCGCACGTGTGGCGAAGCGAGCAAGGGAACCTTTCTGTCACTGATGACAGGAAGGTTCCCTTGCTCTCAAGGCCGCGGGAGGTCGGTGCAGTGGGTGTTGGGGGGTGGGAGGGATTTGGTTAGGAGGTAGTGGGCTGCTGCGGTGTCGAGGCAGGTGCTGCGTTGGCTGGCGAAGGCTCCGTGGGAGCGGCTGCCGTCGAGGGTGATCAGCCGGGAGCGGGGGAGTCGGGCCTGCATCCGGCGGGCGCCGTCGAGGGGGGTGGTGGGGTCGTGTTCGGCCTGGGTGAGCAGGACGGGCGGCATGCGGGGATGTCCGAGCCGGGTGGTTTCGCGCGGCTCGGGCCAGAAGGCGCAGGTGTCGGCTTCCACGCCGGTGAGCACGGGCTGCGGGTCGGCGGCGCGCAGGGCGCGGACCGCGCTTAGGACGTCGTGGACGGCCGGGCGCGGGCTGTCGGCGCATTTGACGGTGCGCAGCGCCGCTTCGTAGTTGTGGTCGTCGGGCTCGGTGGGGCGCAGCGCGGTGTTGTCGCCGGTGTGCACGTATCGGCTGAGGGCGTGGGCGAACGGTTCCCACCGCTCGGTGCGCGACAGGGCGCGGTAGACGACCCGGTCGAATTCGTCCGGCCCGAATTTACCGGTGGGGAGCTTGCTGCGCGCGTCCAGGTAGTGCTCGCGAACGGTGTTCCGGTCGTTGCCGAGTCCGATTACGGGGCGTGCGGCGATCCAGTCGAACAGGGCGTCGCGCTGGTCGAGCATGGCGAAGCCTTGGCGGACGTCGAAGTCGTGCCAGGCGTCGGGGCTGACGACGCTGTCGAGCACCATGCGTCCGGTGCGCTGGGGAAATTCGGCGGCGTAGGCGGCGCCGAGGTAGGTGCCGTAGGACACGCCCACGTAGTTCAACCGCGGCTCGCCGAGCGCTTGCCTGATCCGGTCCATGTCGCGTGCGGTGTTCGTGGTGTTGATGTGCGGTAGTGCCGGTCCGATGGCGCGGGCGCAGTCGTCGGCGAGCCGGTGCAGCCCGTCCAGGTAGGCGCTTTCCTGTTCGGCTCCGGTGGGGACGGGGTCGGGGCGGGGGTGGTCGAACAGCCCGCCTGCGGGACCGCAGTCGACGGGTGCGCTGCGGCCGACGCCGCGCGGGTCGAATCCGATGATGTCGTAGCTCTGCCGCACTTCGGCGGGCATTTTGGCCCGTTTGCTCTCGGCGTAGTCGAGTCCGGTGCCGCCGGGTCCGCCGGGATTGACCAGGAGCGCTCCGCGATGTTGGGCGGCCGTCCCGGAAGCGCGGATGCGGGACACGGCGACATCGATCGCCGGGCCGTTTTCCTGCGCGTAGTCCAGCGGAACCCGTAAATGTCCACATTGGACTTCAGGGTTGTCGGTCACGTCGGTCGGGCACGGTCCGAAGTGGATTTCTCCGGTCGGTTCGGCGGTGGCGGCGGGAAGGGGCAGGAGGGTCGCGAGCAGAGGTGCGAGCAGGGTGGCGCGACTTCGTCGCAAAGTGAACACGCTGAGTTACTCCAGTGTTACCTGAATGGGGTTTGCCAACTGTATTGAACATGATTATCGTTACCGTCCGCTAGTGGGCAACGGTGCGGAGGAGTCGGAGTGGGTCACCTGCTGATGGTGGAAAGCTGGGTCGGGGCGATGAGCACGTTGCTGCCCCGAGGAATCCGGGACGGGGGCCACCGGTTCAGCTTCCTCACCCGGGACGTGCAGCACTACTTGCGCGCGTGGAACCGTCCTGGCTCCCATCCCCTGCTCGGCGCGGAGAACGTGCTCCACGCCGAGACCAACGACGTGGCCTCGCTGGTCGAACACGTGGCGAAGCTCCAGCCGGCGCTGGGATTCGACGGCGTGCTCACCTCGTGCGACTACTACCTCGGCGCCACCGCGCATCTCGCTCAGCGCCTCGGCCTGCCCGGATCTCCGCCGGAAGCGGTGGCGCGCGCCTGCAACAAGGACCAAACCCGATTAGCCCTGCGCGAGGCGGGGGTGCCGGGGCCGGCGTTCGCGCTCGCCGACGGCGCCTCCGGGCTGCGCGAAGCGGCCCTTGCCCTCGGATTCCCGTTGGTGATCAAGCCGGTCGACCTGTGCGCGGGAATGTTCGTGCGCAAGGTGTCGAACGAGGCGGAACTCAGCGAAGCGGTGCGCGAGCTGGAGGGCTTCCCCGTCAACGCCCGCGGGCAGCGGCGCAGCGGCACCGTGCTGCTCGAAGAGCTGCTGACCGGACCCGAAGTGAGCGTGGAAGCCGTGACCGCGCACGGTCGAACGACCGTCGTCGGTGTGACGGACAAGAGCGTCGCGGGCGAATCGTGCTTCGTCGAAACGGGGCACATGTTCCCCGCCGCTCTCGACGCGGACACGGAGCGGGCCGTCACCTCGGTCGCTGTCGCCGCCATCGCGGCGCTCGGCCTGGACAACACCGTCACGCACACCGAGCTCAAGTTGACCCCGACTGGCCCCCGCATCGTCGAGGTCAACCCGCGCCCGGCGGGCAACCAGATCACCGAGCTCATCCGCAGGGTGACCGGGATCGACCTGCCCGCGGTGCACGCGCAGCTCGCGCTGGGCGAATCCCCGCGGTTGGCGGCCGAACCGACCGGTGCGGGCAGCGCGGCGATCTCCTTCCTGCTCCCGCCGCGGACCGGGCCGATCGATCGGATCGACGGCGCGGAGGGGATTCACGGGATCGACGGTGTCGTCGACAGCGCTTTCAAAGCGGCAGGGCACGTGGCGGGCCCGGCGAACAGCAACAACAACTACCTCGGCCACGTCATGACGACCGATCCGGCGCCCGGCGCGGCGCGAGCTCGTGCCGAAGCGGCGATCGGCTCCGTGGAGGTCGTCTACGCGGCGGGCCTGGTCGGCGCATGAAGGACGCCTTCCTGTCATGGGACAGGTTCACCGCGGCCGTCGGAGCGGGGATGGCGGGCGACGAGGTCGACGAAGCGGAGGTGAGCGTCGGCTTCCTCACCCAGCAGGGCGTGCGGCACTCCGGCCGCGGGAGTTCCTACCGCAACCACGTGCTGAGCCTGCGGGTAGAGGACGCCGTCGGATCGTGCGCCGTGGAGCCGGGAGCGCTCACCGACGAGCTGGTCGTCGACTGCGTCGGCGCTCCGGTCGGCCGGTTGCTGCGGCACCCGGAGCCCGCGGTGCGCATCGCGGCCGCGGACGCGTACTTGATGTGGCGGCGCCCGCACCACGAGCACGCGGAGGAGGTCCGGCTCCACCGCGGCAGTTCTCTGCAGAAGTCGTTGCAGCGGGCCGAAGCCGTGGTCGAACTGGTGCCGGACGGCGCTCGCCGGGTCCTGGTGATCGGGGTGGTGAACTCGCTGCTGCACCAGCTCCGCCGCCGCGATATCGACTACGTCGCCTGCGATTTCAAAGGCGGCGTGACCGAGTGGGGCGAACCGATCGTGCGGGACGCCATGGCCGAGGTCGGCGGCTGCGATGCCGTGCTGGCCTCCGGGATGGTCGCGGGCGGAGAGACCTTCGAACCGCTGCTGGCGCACGTGCGCGCCACCGGAACACCGCTGGTCATGTTCGCGCAGACCGCGAGCGCGGCGCTGCCGTGGTTCCTCGGCTCCGGTGTCACCGCGATCTCCGCCGAGCCCTACCCGTTCTTCTGGCTCGACGGCGGCGCCAGCTCGATCTACCGCTACTCCGCTCCGCGGAATCCGGAGCCAGGGAAGGACATTCGTTGATCGACCTCAGCACCAGCCCGGCCCGAGCGGCCAACCCGGACCTGCTGTCGCTGATGCGGGACACACCGGTCACCCGGATCAGCACGCCGCTGCCGGATCACCAGCCGGGGTTCTGGGCGAAGCTCGAATGCCTCGGCGCCGGCGGGATGAAAGCGCGCGCCGCGATCGCGATGCTGCGCGGAGCCCGCTCTCGCGGTGAACTCCGGCCCGGGGCGCCCGTCGTGGAGTCCACCAGCGGCACCCTCGGGATCGGGCTCGCCTTCGCTGGGCAAGCGCTCGGGCATCCCGTCGTCCTCGTCGTCGACCGGGAGCTGGAGCGAAGCATGCGGTCGCTGCTGCGCGCGCACGGCGTCCGGACCGAGGTCGTCGACCGCCCGCATCCCGCGGGAGGCTGGCAGCAGGCCCGGCTGGATCGGGTGCAGCAGCTGTGCGCGGAACTGCCCGACGCCTACTGGCCGGACCAGTACAACAACCCGGACAACCCGGCCGGGTACGTGAAGTTGGCGGAAGAACTCGTCGCCCAGCTCGGTTCGGCCGACACCCTGGTCTGCAGCGTCGGCTCGGGCGGGCACAGCGCGGGCATCATCCGCACGTTGCGGCGGCACTGGCCACGGCTGCGCCTGATCGGGGTCGACACCGTCGGCTCGACGATCTTCGGGCAGCCCGCGCGACGCCGCCTCATGCGGGGGCTCGGCAGCAGCATCTTCCCGCGCAACGTCGCCTACGCCGAGTTCGACGAGGTGCACTGGGTGGGTCCGGCCGAAGCCGTCGACGCCTGCCGCAGGCTCGCCGCGCACTCCTTCGTCAGCGGAGGGTGGAGCACCGGCGCGGTCGCCTTGGTGGCGGGCTGGGAAGCCCGGCGCGAATCCGGTTCGCAAGTCGTCACCGTGTTCCCCGACGGCCCGCACCGCTACCTCGACTCGATCTTCGACGACGACTTCTGCCACGAACACGGCCTGCTCGGCGGACGACCGGCGACCCGGCCGGTGGAGATCGCCGACGCCGCGGCCGTCGAAGTGCACGGCTGGGCGCGGTGCGGTGCCGTGCACGACCCCGCGCGGTCCGCGGAGGTGCCCGCGTGAAGCTCACCTGGCACACCGGCACGCTGCGGTTGCGGGAGCCGTTCCGCATCTCCCGCTCCGTCATGCACGAACGGGACGCCGTGTGGATCGACGTGTCGCACGACGGGCACATCGGACACGGCGAAGCCGTCACCAGCGTGTACTACGACCTCGACGTGCCGCGGATCGTCACTCAGCTCGAAGCGCTGCGACCGGTCATCGACAGCAGCGACGACCCCGGTGCACTCCTCGTCGAGGCGCGGCGGTGGGCCGTGCTCGACCCCGGGCTGCGGTGTGCCGTGGAAGCCGCGGTGCACGACCTGGCGGCGAAGTGCCGCGGCATCGCCGTGCGAGAACTGGTCGGCGCGCCGGAATTCGAGACCGCGCGCACGGCGTGCACCATCGGCATCGTCGACGTGGCTCAAGCGGTGCGAACCGCCACCGACCTCGTCGACAAGGGATTCGGCGTTCTCAAGGTCAAGCTCGGGGACGGTACCGACGACGCGGCCAGGGTGGCGGCGATCCGCGCGGCCGCACCCGACGCCCGGCTGCTGCTCGACCCCAACGGGGCGTGGGAGCCCGGACAGGCGCTGCGCATCCTCGAAACCCTGGAACCGCACGGGATTTCCGCCGTCGAACAACCCATTCGCCCCGGCACGCCCGCAGACCTCGGGTGGGTCGCGCAACGCAGCCCCATCCCCGTGATCGCGGACGAAGACGCGCACACGATCGACGACGTCCGCGAACTCGGCTCCTCCGTGCACGGGGTGAACGTGAAACTGGCCAAGTGCGGTGGGATCCAGGCCGCCGTCGAGATCATCGAAACGGCCCGCTCCGCCGGTGTCGACGTGATGCTCGGATGCCTCGTCGCGAGCTCGCTCGGCATCGCCCCCGCCGTGCACCTCGCAGGATTCGCCCGCTGGACCGACCTCGACGGGCACCTGCTGCTCGCCGACGACCCCTGGGACGGGATCGGAGGGATCGACGGAACACTGCGGCTCAGCGGACGTCCCGGGCTGGGAGTGCGACCGAGGTCGGCGACATGACGACGTGGCGACTCGTCCGGAGCTTCCCGGTCGCGGTGCAGGTGCTGCTGGTCAACCAGCTCGGCGTCAACATCGGCTTCTACCTGCTCATCCCGTACCTCGCCGGCTACCTGGGGCACGACCTGGGCATGTCCGCCGCCCTGGTCGGAGTGGTGCTCGGGGTGCGCAACCTGAGCCAGCAAGGCCTGTTCCTCATCGGCGGCACCGCGGCCGATCGCCTCGGTGCTCGCGGGGTGATCATCGCGGGATGCGCGCTGCGCACCGTCGGGTTCGGGCTGTTCGCGCTCGGCACCTCGCTGCCGATCCTGCTGGCCGCCTCGATCCTCAGCGGGCTCGCCGGGGCGCTGTTCAACCCCGCCGTGCGCTCCTACCTCGCGCAGGAAACCGGGGAGCGGCGAGCGGAGGCGTTCGCGTTGTTCACCGTGTTCGCGAACACCGGTGCGCTGATCGGGCCGCTGCTCGGCAGTGCGCTCGTCGTCATCGGCTTCGCCACCTCCGCGCTCGTCGCCGCGCTGATCTTCGCGCTGCTCACCGCCGCCCAGATCGCGGTGCTGCCGCCCAGAGCAGTACCGCCGGCGCGCAACACGGTCCTGCGGGACTGGCGCGGCGTGCTCGCCAACAAGAGGTTCCTCGTGTTCACGCTCGCACTGACCGGGATGTTCGCCCTGCAGAACCAGCTCTACCTGGTCCTGCCGATGGAAGCGGCCCGGCTCACCGGATCCAGCGGCACCGTCGCCGCCGTGTTCATCGTCTCCACGGTGACCGGACTGCTGCTCCAAGTCCGCATCACCAGGGGCTGCCAGCGGAAGTGGTCCCGGGGCGGTGCCATCGCGGCGGGCATGGGCCTGATGGGGCTGGCCTTCCTCGCCACGGTGCTCGGCGGGATCGCCATCCCCGATGCGCCCGCCGCGCTCGGCCTGCCCGAACAGCTGCTCCGGCTCAGCCCGGTGCTGGTGGCGACGCTCGTGCTCACCCTCGGGCTGCTGATGGCGCAGCCGTTCGTCAACGACCTCATCCCCTCCTTCGGGCCGAACGCCCTCTCCGGCACCTACTTCGGGGTCTTCTACCTGGCCGCCGGTGTCACCGCGGCAGCGGGCAACGCGGTGATCGGCCGGGTGAGCGACCTCGCCGCGCACCCGTGGGCGCCGTCGGCGCTGTGCCTCGGCCTCGGCCTCGCCTCGGCCGCCGCGGTGTTCGTGCTGCACCGCAACGGACTCGTAGGTCCGGAACCGACTTCGCAACCAGGAGCCTCCGCGTGCACAACGATGCCAACTTCCTGACCGACAACCCCGAGCTCTACGAGGAGCAATTCCCCGACCCGGAACACCTCGCCGCGCGATTCGTCCTCGACCTGATCGGCCGGTACGGCGGCGGGGAGGACATCCTCGACGTCGGCTGCGGCAGCGGTCGCGATGCCGCGCACTGGTCGCGCAACGGGTATTCCGTGACCGGAATCGACACGTCGCCGCGGATGATCGAGCACGCGCAACGGCAATGCCCCGACGGAACCTTCGCGCTCGCCGACATGCGCACCTTTCGGCTCGATACCGCATTCGATGCCGTCACGTGCCTCGACAGCGCATTCCTGTACTGCCACACGAATTCCGATCTCGACGACTTCCTCGACCGGTGTCGCGCACACCTGCGACCTGGTGGGCTGCTCATCGCCGAAATGCGCAACGGGGCTTTCTTCCTCGGCAACTCCGAGCTGCTCGACGGAATCCGGGAACGGTCCGTGCAGTGGAAAGGGGCGGCGTACCGGTCCCGGACCCGGCTGTGGATCGACCACGCCGAGCAATTGCTGCGACGGGAACGGGTATGGGACTGGCCGGGTTGCGGCCGAGAACTCACCCAAAGATCCGCCTGGCGCCTGCTCTTCCCACAAGAACTCCGCCGAATCCTCGCCCAAGCGGGTTTTGACGTGCTCGCCATGTTCGACCACCCCGGCCCGCGCACCGACCCGACCTGGCACCCCAGCGCGGACCTCAGCACCGGCCTCTCCGGCGACCGCCTCCACCTCATCGCCCAGCGCACCACCTGAGTTCGTGGTGCGAGGAAGGGAACCTTCCTGTCACCCGTGACAGGAAGGTTCCCTTCCTCGCGGTGTCGCGGCGTGAGGTAGATCCCCTTTCGGGGGTTGTTGAAAAGTATTATCGTTTTCTTTTGGTGTGGCTGGTCGGGTGGCCGGCGGTGAAGGCATCGGAACCGGAATGGAGGGCTGCGCATGGAGTCCGAGAGGTCGGCCGTGTACTCGTCTGATCGGAGCCCGGTGACGAGGCGGGGGTTCCTGGGGCTCACTGCTGCGGCCGCGCTGGCGGCGGGGGTGTCGGGATGTGCGACGGGTAACTCCGGCTCGAGTGCCGGGGCGCCGCGGCCCGGGGGCCGGTTGCGCGCGGTGTTCCCGGGCGGCGGCGCCGATGAGGTGCTGGACCCGCACACCACGGATCTGTACGCCGAGGTCGCCAGGGCGAAGGCGTTGTTCGACAAGCTCGCGGACTACGGATCCGACATGTCGCCGCAGCCGCGGCTGGCCGAACGGTGGGAATCGAGCGCGGACCTGCTGACCTGGCGGGTCCCGCTCCGGCAGGCCGCGTTCCACGATGGAAAGCCGTTGCGCGCCGACGACGTGTTATCTAGCTACGCGCGCATCCTGCGACCCGACAGCACTCGCCGCGCCAAGGCCAGCCTCTCGGTGATCGATCTCGCCAACAGCCGCGCGATCGACGATCGCACCGTCGAGTTCCGGCTGAAGCGCCCCTATGCGGAGTTCCCCAACGCGCTCGCCACCCTGGGCGCCTACATCGTTCCGGAGGGCGCGCAGCACTTCGACCGGCCCATCGGCTCAGGTCCGTTCCGGTTCACCTCGTTCGAGCCGGGTCGCAGTTTCCTCGCGGCGCGGAACCCGGACTACTGGGACGGCGCACCACACCTCGACGAGCTGGAAATCCTGGTCAGCAATGACGAATCCGCCAGGGTCAACGCGCTGCTCGGCGACCAGGCGGACTACGCGCACGACTTGACCGCCACCACCGCCCGCAGCCACGAGGAAGCCGGTCAGATCCAGATCCACCGGCTGCCGTTGAGCAACTTCCACGCGTTGGCGATGAAGGTGGACCGCCCGCCGTTCGACCGGCGCGAGGTGCGACAGGCGTTCTTCCACCTGATCGACCGCGAGGAACTCGTCCGCTCGGTGCTGCAGGGATCCGGTGAGGTCGCCAACGACCTCTTCGGCAAGAACTACCAGTACTACAACGACGCGTTGCCGCAGCGGCGGCAGGATCTGGACCAGGCCAGGGCGCTGTTGCGGCAGGCGGGCGCGGAGAACCTGACGGTCGAACTGCTCACCTCCGAAGCGTCGCCCGGTTTGCGCGAAGCCGCGCTGGCCATCGCGGACCAGGCCAAGCAGGCAGGTGTGACCGTCAAGGTGACCTTGGGGAACAAGGACACCTACTGGTCGGACATCGCCGATCGGGGGTCCGTGGTGAGCTACCGATCCGGAGCGATGCCGATCGAGTCGCACATCTCGCAGCGGTTGCTGTCCGGTTCGACGACCAACAACACCAAATGGCAGCGCCGCGAGTTCGACGAGCTCTACCACCAGGCGCAGGCCACACCGGACGAACGTGCTCGCACCGAGCTCTACATGGAGATGCAGCGCGAACTGTTCGAAGAAGGCGGCTTCCTGTGGTGGGGCGTGTCGGACTGGATCGTGGCGTCGGCGAACAGGGTGGGCGGCATCGATGACCGCGCGCCGGCGAACACCTTGGACTGGGCACGGTTCGACAAGGTGTGGATGGGGTGAACCTTCCGCGCTACGTCTTTCGACGAGCACTGCTGGGCGTCGTTCAGGTCTTCCTCGCCATGGTGCTGGTGTTCCTCCTGACCGAGGCGTTGCCGGGGGATGCGGCGGTCACCGCCGCCGGGGACAACCCGGATCCGGCGATCATCGAGCTGATGCGTGAGCAGCTCGGGCTGAACGCGCCGTGGTGGCACCGTCTCGGTGAATGGATGTTCAGGGCGGTCCAAGGCGACTTCGGCCGGTCGCTGGTGGGGCCTCGCTCCGTCGTGGACATCATCGGTTCGTCCGTCGGCCCCACGCTTCTGCTGGCGATGCTGACGTTGGCCCTGGTCGTGCCGGTGTCGCTGGGCCTCGGAATCCTCGCCGCGAACAGGGAAGGTCGCCTCGTCGATCGCGTCATCACCTCCACGACCCTCGGCCTGTACTCGGTTCCCGAGTTCGCGATGGGAATTCTGCTGGTCACGGTGTTCGCCGTGCAGCTCGGCTGGTTCCCGCCGACGGCGGTCGGAGGGAGCGCCCTGCTGAGCCGTCCGGAGGTGCTGGTGCTGCCGGTGCTGGTGCTGTTGCTCCGTCCTATCTGCTCCCTGAGCAGGCTGATCCGCGCAGGGATGATCGAAGCGCTGCACTCGGGCTTCGTGCAGCAGGCGCGGCGTTGCGGGCTGCCACCCCTGCGCGTCCAGCTCGCCCACGCCTTGCCCAACGCCGCCGTTCCCGCCGTGCAACAACTCGCGCGGACCACCGACTGGCTGATCGGCGGCGTCATCGTCGTGGAAGCGATCTTCGTGATCCCAGGGCTGGGCACGACGCTGATCGAGGCGGTCTCCGCACGTGATCTCCCGGTGGTGCAGGGCTTGTCCCTGGTGCTGGCGAGCGTGACCGTGCTGGTGAACCTCGCCGCCGACATCGTTGCTCGCCTTCTGGCGCCGGCCGCGGAGGTTGACGGATGAGGCGCTTCGTGATCCCAGCGGCGTTGATCGCCCTGCCGATCGTGCTCGCGGCGGTCGGTCCGGTCTTCGCGTCCGCCAACTCGGACAAGGACATCGCGTTCAGCAGCGGGCCCGGGCACCTGTTCGGCACCGACTTCGTCGGCCGGGACGTGTGGAACGAGGTGCTCCTGGGCGGCCGCTCGGTGGTGCTGATCGCCGTGGCTGCGACCTTGTGCACGTACCTCGTAGCGGTACCGATCGGGGTGGCGGTGGGGATGAGCCGGTCCAGGTTCCTGGGCGAAGCGGTGATGCGACCGTTGGACATCGTCCTGGCGGTGCCGTCGATGCTCCTGTTGCTGCTGCTGGCTTCCACGGCACCGAACGTCATGTGGGCGTTGGTCGTGATCGTCACGGTGATCAACCTTCCGGATGTCATCAGGATCGCGCGTGCCTCGGCGCTCGCGATCTCAGCGAGACCCGCGGTCGAGGCGATGCGACTCCAAGGGGAGAGCCACGTCCGCATCGGCCTCGGCTATGTCGTGCGGGCGATGGTGCGAACATTGGCCGCGGATTTGGGGACCAGGTTCACCGGCGCCGTCTACCTCGTCGCGTCGGCGAGCTTCCTCGGTGTCGGGGTGTCCCCGCAGACCAGCGATTGGGCGGCGATGGTGGATCGCAACCGCACCGGCTTGTTCCTCCAGCCCTGGGCGGTCGTGCTGCCCGCACTGCTGATCGTGGCATTGTCGGTGGGGGTCAACCTGGCATTCGACCAGCTGTTGCGCAGGAACCGGCGAGAGGTGCGCGCGTGAACGTCGTCGATGTCGGCGAGCTGACGGTCTCGCTGGACACCCGGCCCGTGGTCGCCGGAGTGTCGTTCGCCATGGCGGCCGGCGAGGTCACCGCGTTGGTGGGGGAGTCCGGTAGTGGCAAGACCACCACCGGACTCGCGCTGCTCGGTGAACGCCCGCCCGGTGCCGACGTCGACGGCGATGTAGTCGTGGCCGGCGATCGCGTAGCTGCGGACCGGCCACCTGCGCCCGGGCGGATCGGATACATCCCGCAGCACCCTTCGGCGGCGCTCAACCCGGTCCGCCGTGTCGGCTCGGTGCTGCGCGAGATCGCGCGCCGACACATCGGCACGGTTCCGCGCGCGCAGCGCAAGGAACTGGTGCGCACCAAGGTCTCGACAGCGCTGCGCCGAGCTCAGCTGCCGGATGGGGACACCCTGCTCAACCGCTACCCGCACCAGCTCTCCGGTGGGCAGCAGCAGCGCATCCTCCTCGCTCAAGCGCTGGTGTGCGACCCGGTCGTGGTGATCGCTGACGAGCCCACGACCGGGCAGGACGCTCTTACGCGCGGGCAGATCGTGGAGGAACTGCGGAGCCTGGCCGAGCTGGGGATCGCCGTGCTGCTGCTGACCCATGACCTCGACGTGGTGCGGCAGCTGGCGCACCACGTGTTGGTCATGCGAGCCGGGGCGGTGGTCGAATCCGGCCCCGCCACCGAGGTTCTGAGCTCGCCGACGCACGCCTACACGAGGCTGCTGGTCGAGTCGCAGCCCGACAGCCGGGCGCCGCTCGGTACGAGCGAGGCCGACCCGCCACCCGCGGTGGTCTCCGCGCGTGAACTGATCGCCGGCCACCGTGAACGGGGAAGGTTCACCGAGACGCTGCACTCGGTGTCGCTCGAAATTCCAGCGGGCGAGCGCATCGCGGTTGTGGGCCGTTCCGGCAGCGGTAAGACGACGCTGGCCCGGTGCCTCGCCGGGCTGCACCCGCCCCGGCGCGGGGCAGTGCTGCTCGACGGAACGCCGCTCGCCGCTCGATTGCGCGGGCGCACCCGAGCACAACTGGCCGACATCCAATACGTCTTCCAGGACGCCCGCGCATCGTTCAACGAGTTCGCGCCCGTCATCGACCAGGTCGCCAGAACCGCCGAACGGCTTCGCGGCGTTGATCGACGAGAGGCTCGCAGTCAGGCCGACGGGTGGTTCCGGCGCATCGGACTCGGCCCGGAGATCACGGCACGGCTGCCCGAGTCGTTGTCCGGTGGCGAGCTGCAACGAGCTGCGCTCGTTCGGGCGCTGCTGGCTGAACCACGGGTCCTGATCTGCGATGAGATCACGTCCGGACTGGACACGGTCACTCAAGCCGAACTGCTCGGCGTGCTGAAGGAGCTCCAGACCGCTGCGCAGTGCGCGTTGGTGGTGATCACGCACGACCTGGGCGTGGTGGCCGACCTGGCCGAGCAGGTCGTGATCGTCGATGAGGGCCACATCGTCGAACGGGGACCGGCCTCGGAAGTGCTGCGTGCTCCACAGCATTCGATGACGTGCGCGCTGATCGAGGCGGCGACGAGCCGAATCGCTCGAACCTGAGCGTGCGGCGGAGATTCCCGGACGACCCGGCGGCGTGCGGTGCGCGGAGGTGAACATGCCTCCATGGTTCGCCGTCGAACGTGCGTTCGTCATCACTGAAGAGGGTGGAGCTCGCGTCGCCCGATCTTGCCGTCTAGGTCACCCGGCGTAGTCGATGTCGGAGAGGGCGGCCGGATTCGAGCGAAGCGCTCCCGCTCGGCCCGGGATCGCGATCTCGAAATGGACGCTGGGGCTGTAGCGAGGGTCCTGGCGGGCGTCGTAGATCTCCGTCGCCGCGCTCTGCCAGAACGGTGCGGCGCCCTCGATCGCGGGGTTCGTGTGCAGGTAGATCGCCGAGTACTCCGGTGTCTCCGACACGAAGTCGCAGGCCATCGACACCAGTGCGCTCGCCAGGCCGTGGCGGCGGTGCTCCCGGTCCACGTAGACGCGGAACAACTGGGCCGTCCGGCCATCCCCGTAGCGGGCCGCCAGCCACTCCGGGTGCGGTGGGCAGCGGGGGCCGCCGGAGCGGATGGCCGTCGTCGCCGCGACCTGCTCGTCCCGCACCGCCACGAATAGCGCGTGGCGGGGGTTGTTCAGGTACGCGCCTTCGATGTCCACGACATCCGAGTGCCAGCGGGCGTGGTAGCCGTGGCCGAACTCCTTGTAGAAGGTGTCGAGCATGACCCGCCGGGCGCCTTCGACGTCGTCGATGCGGGCTCGCCGCACGACGTACTCGCCGATTCGATGCTCTTCCTGATGATCCATGTGCTCTCCATCGGGCTCTCGCGCCTGAGTCGCCGAGGAACGCGACTTCCGGTGCGCCGAGCCCACAATACAATGACTCTCGTTTTCAATAAGTCGCCGGTCGGGGACGGCGTGGTGGTGCGAGGAAGGGAACCTTCCTGTCACCCGTGACAGGAAGGTTCCCTTCCTCGCCGTGGGCTGCGGGGGCTCGTGGGTGGGCGCAGGCTGCAGGAATGGTGTGTCTGGTTACCGGGGCGAGTGGTTACGTCGGTGGGCGGTTGGTGCCGCAGTTGCTGGCGGACGGTCGGCAGGTCAGGTGCCTGGTGCGGGATCCGGAGAAGCTGCGGGACGTGCCGTGGCGAGATCGGGTGGACGTGGTTCGCGGGGACCTGTTGCGGGAGGAGGACGTGGCCGCGGCGTGCGAGGGGGTCGAGGTCGTCTACTACCTGGTCCATTCGATGGCCGAGTCCGGTTTCGCCGTTCGGGACCGGAAAGCGGCGCTGATCATGGGGCAGGTGGCCCGGGAGGCGTCGGTTCAGCGCATCGTGTACCTCGGAGGCGTGCATCCGCCGGTGGAGGAGCTGTCGGAGCACATGGCCTCGCGGGCTGAGGTCGGCGAGATCCTCTTGCGAAGCGGTGTTCCGACGGTCGTGCTGCAGGCCGCGGTGATCATCGGTTCCGGGTCGGCCAGCTTCGAGATGCTGCGGCACCTGACCGAGCGGCTTCCAGTGATGGTGACCCCGCGTTGGGTGCACAACCGGGTGCAGCCGATCGCGGTGCGGGACGTGGTGCACTACCTGGTCGCGGCGTCGCGCGTACCGCGATCGATCAACCGCTCCTTCGACGTGGGCGGCCCGGACGTCCTGACCTACGGCGAGATGATGCGCCGCTACGCGGTCGTCGCCGGTCTGCCGCCGAGGCGGATGTTGCCGGTCGGTGTGCTCACTCCCTGGCTGAGCGCCCAGTGGATCAACGTCGTGACTCCGGTGCCGAAGAAGGTGGGGGCGCCGCTGATCGAGTCCCTCATCCACGAGGCGGTCTGCTCGGAGAGCGACATCGACGAGGTGGTGCCCCGGCCGGCGGGGGGTGTGACCGGCTACGACAGATCCGTCGAGCTGGCCTTGAGCAAGATCCGGAACGCGGAGACCGAGACCCGATGGTCGGACGCGGCCCCGGCGGACGCTCCTTCCGAACCGCTGCCGTCGGACCCGGCTTGGTCGGGCGGCACCGTCTACGCGGATGTGCGGGAGAAGTGGAGTCCGGTCGCCCCGGATCGCTTGTGGCGCGTCGTCGAGGGCGTCGGCGGCGAGCACGGGTGGTACTCCCCGTGGCTGCTGTGGGCGGTGCGGGGAGCTCTCGACAAGATCTCCGGCGGGGTTGGATTGCGGCGGGGGCGTCGCCATGCGCAGCGCCTGCGCGTGGGAGAGGCGCTCGACTGGTGGCGCGTGGAAGCGCTCGACGAGGGACGGCTCCTACGGCTCCGGGCGGAAATGCGGTTGCCGGGGCGCGCGTGGCTCGAGTTCGTCGTCGCGCCGGGTGAGGCGGGCGGATCGCACTACCGCCAGCGCGCGGTGTTCGTTCCGCGCGGATTGGCGGGGCACGTCTACTGGTGGTGCCTCGTCCCGTTCCACGGATTGATCTTCGGGGGAATGGCGCGGAACGTCCTCCGCGCTGCTTCAGAAGGAGAGTGACGCTTGCGGGGCGCTGACCGGTCAGAGGCGTTCGCTGCGATCGTGGCCTGAGGCGACTTGTGCGCTGTTCGACCGGGGAAGCGCGGTATGTGGTCTTCAGGGAGAGAGCGAATCGACATCCCTTGAAAACCAAGTTGGACAAGAACGCTGATCAGCGCCTTGTCCATTCTCGTTATTTCGGGTGCCCTCGGCTGGACTCGAACCTGCGACATCAGTGCAGTCGGCACAAGCCTCGTCGTCGCAGCACCGGCTCTGGTCGCGCTAGTTGTCACCGGGCCTTGGCACACTCGGCGAACCAGGCCACGTTCATCCACACCACCACCACACAAGGAGCGGGCGACCATGGAATTCGACGGCACCACAATTCTGCTCACCGGTGGGACCAGCGGCATCGGCTTCGCCACCGCTGAACGCCTACTGGCCGAGGGTGCTGAGCTCACCATCACGGGACGAGACCGCGAACGCGGCCACGAAGCGACATCGGCTCTTGCGCGACAGACGGGCCGTAAGGCGTCCTTCGTTGCGGCCGACATGAGCGACATGACCTCCGTGCGCGATCTCGCCCGCCAGGTCGAGCCTGTTGACGTCCTCATCCACAACGCGGGAATCTTCCCGTTCTCCCCTACCGTCGATCAGGACCCGTCACTGTTCGGGGCGATGATGGATACGAACGTGCGCGGCCCTTTCTTCCTTACCGCGGCCCTCGCGCCTGCGATGTTGGCGCGTGGCCACGGCAACATCGTCCTCGTCACCAGCACCGCTGGGATGACCGGACAAGCCGGCAATGCCGCGTACGCGGCCACAAAGGGTGCCCTCTCGGCGCTGACGCGGAGCTGGGCGGTCGAGTTCGGCTCACGGGGCGTCCGCGTCAACGCCGTCGCGCCGGGCGCGACTCAGACGGCGTCGCTGCTCGACGAGGTAGGAGAGAGCACCCTCGCGGACTCGGGGGCCGCCAACCCGATCGGACGAGTCGGGCAGGCGGGCGAGATTGCCGAGGCGATCCTGTTTCTGGCCTCGCCGCGCTCGAGCTACATGACCGGGTCCACGGTCGTCGTCGACGGTGGACACACGGCCGCATAAGCAGGGCACCATCTCGCGGGCGAGCAGCTGGGAGACCAGACCCCGGTGTGAACCGACGCGCCCGGGTGCTCGGGCGCGTCGGGCCGCCCCGGCGGTTCGCGGACTCACCTCACCCCGTGGCTTGCGTCGGCCGGCCGGGGACGAGGTGCCCGTCCGGGTCGGCGTCCCAGCCCGCTCGAGCTCCGCGCAGTCCCCTAGACGTTGTCAGGCGATCAGCGCTGATTCCGTGATCTTCTTTGACCCGAACGAAGATTCGGACCCTGCACGGGCAAGACGTGATCGCCTGCAAGCAGGTGGAGGACTTCTTCGGATACCGGGCCCAGTAGGGCCGTGCACGCGCATTGCACGTAACCATCGGCTGAGATCGGCAGACACGTACCGGAAGTGGCTGACGCACAAAACCGCCCCTAGTCGAATTCTTGCTGGCCAGGGGCGGTTTTGTGCGTCTATTCGATGTGCCCTCGGCAGGACTCGAACCTGCGACACCTGCCTCCGGAGGGCAGTGCTCTATCCGCTGAGCTACGAGGGCTTTCTGTTGTTGACGTGATTCAGCCTAGCGCACGCGCAGGTGCGCACCGGAAGGGGGTGACGGTTCGCGCGGTGATCGGCGCGTCCAGCAAGTGGACGCATGGTTGCATTCATGCGCATCTCGCTATATATCATGGTGTCGTGCGGATGGGAGGCTCGTGATGGGGCATGGCCACGGCCACGGGACGGCAGCAGGACCAGCCAGCGCCTCCGGGCGCTACTCGCGGCGCCTGGCGATGGCGTTCGGCGTGCTGCTGGCGTTCTTCGTCCTCGAAGCGACCGTCGGGTACCTCACCTCATCGCTGGCGCTGCTGTCGGACGCGGGGCACATGCTCACCGACGTCCTCGGCGTCGGGATGGCGCTCGCCGCGATCACCGCGGCGGGCCGTCCCGCTTCGGCCAAGCGGACTTTCGGCTGGTACCGCATCGAAGTGCTCGCCGCGCTCGCCAACGCCGTGCTGTTGTTCGGCGTCGCCGGGTACATTCTGATCGAAGCCATCGGCCGCTTCCAGCAGCCGCCCGAAGTGGCCGGGTTGCCGATGATGCTCACCGCCGCGGCCGGGCTCGCGGCGAACGTGGTGGCGTTCCTGCTGCTGCGGGAAGGCGCGGAGGAGAGCCTCAACCTGCGCGGTGCGTACCTGGAGGTGCTGGCCGACACCATCGGATCGGTCGGTGTGCTGATCGGGGGAGCGCTCGCCTGGGCCTTCGGGTGGTACCTGGTCGACCCGATCGTCGCCGTCGCCGTGGGCCTGTTCGTGCTGCCCCGCACCTGGAAGCTGGCGCGGCAGGCCCTGCGGATCCTGGTGCAGCAGGCGCCGGAAGGCGTCGACGTGCACGCCATGCGCGATGACCTCGCCGCACTGCCCGCCGTGAACGAAGTGCACGACCTGCACGTGTGGACGTTGACCTCCGGCATGGAAGTCGCGTCGGCGCACCTCACCACTCCGGCCGAAGCCGACCACGGCGACGTGCTCGTGTCCGCGCAGCGGTTGCTGGCCGAGCGCTACCGCATCGAGCACGCCACCTTGCAGGTCGAGCCCGCCGAGTGCGCCCGCCGATGCCAGGGGCTGACCTGGTGACAGAAAGGTTCCCTTGCTCGCACCGGTGACAGAAAGGTTCCCTTGCTCGCACCGGGGCGCGAAAAAACCGGCCCGCACCTGTGGGGTGCGGGCCGGTTTTTGACGGGTGGGCGACGGTCAGTCGTCGTCCTTGCCGCCGGGGGTGTTCTTGGCGACCTGCATCAGGAACTCGATGTTGGTGCGCGACTTGCGCAACCGGTCCTGCAGGAGTTCCAGCGACTGCTGGGCGTCGAGCGCGGCGAGCACCCGGCGCAGCTTGTGGGTCACGGCGAGCTCGTCGGGCGAGAGCAGGATCTCGTCCTTGCGGGTGCTGGAGGCGTCGACGTCGACGGCGGGGAACAACCGCTTGTCGGCGAGCTTGCGGTCCAGCTTGAGCTCGGCGTTGCCGGTGCCCTTGAACTCCTCGAAGATCACCGTGTCCATCGTGGACCCGGTTTCCACCAGCGCCGTGGCGAAGATGGTCAGCGAGCCACCGTTCTCGATGTTGCGAGCCGCGCCGAGGAAGCGCTTCGGCGGGTACAGCGCCGTCGAGTCGACACCACCGGAGAGGATCCGGCCGGACGCCGGGGCCGCCAGGTTGTAGGCGCGGCCGAGGCGGGTGATCGAGTCGAGCAGCACGACCACGTCGTGTCCCATCTCGACGAGGCGCTTGGCCCGCTCGATGGACAGCTCGGCCACCGTGGTGTGGTCCGACGGCGGACGGTCGAAGGTGGAGGCGATGACCTCGCCCTTGACCGAGCGCTGCATGTCGGTGACCTCTTCGGGGCGCTCGTCGGCGAGCACCACCATGAGGTGGCATTCCGGGTTGTTCGTGGTGATCGCGTTGGCGATCGCCTGCAGCACCATCGTCTTACCGGCCTTCGGCGGCGAGACGATCAGCGCGCGCTGACCCTTGCCGACGGGCATGACGAGGTCGATGATCCGCCCGGTGAGGTTCTGCGGTTCGGTCTCCAGCCGCAGCCGCTCGTTCGGGTACAGCGGAGTCATCTTGTGGAACTCCGACCGCCCCTTCGCGGCGTCCGGCTCGAGGCCGTTGATGGCGTCGACGCGGACCAGCGGGTTGAACTTCTGCCGCTGCTGCTCGTTGTCGCGGGGCTGGCGGATGACGCCCTTGATCGCGTCGCCGCGGCGCAGGCCGTACTTGCGGACCAGCGACAGCGAGACGTACACGTCGTTCGGCCCGGCGAGGTAGCCGGACGTGCGGACGAACGCGTAGTTCTCCAGCACGTCGAGGATGCCGGCGACGGGCAGCAGGACGTCGTCCTCGCGCACCTCCGGCTCGTTGCCGCCGCCTTCGGCGCGGCCCCGGTTGCGCCGGCGGTCCCGGAACCGGCGTCCGCGCCTGCGGCCGCCGTCCTCATCGGAGTCGTCCTGCGGGCGGTTGTCCTGCTTGTCCTGCTGCTGCCGGGAGTTCTGCCGGTCGTTGCGGTCTTGGCCGCCCCGGTTGTCCTGGCGCTCCCGGTTGTCCTGGCCGCCGCGGTCGTTGCGGTCCTGCCGGTCGCCCCGGTCCTGCCGGTCTCCCCGGTTGTCCTGCCGGTCGCCCCGGTCCTGGCCGCGCTCGCCGTCCTGGTCCTGGTTGCCGCCGCGGTTGTTGGAGCGACGGCGCCGATTGCCGCCGCGGCGTCCTTCGTCCTCGCCGCCCTGCTCGGCGCCTTGCTGCCGACGGGAACGTCCGCGGGTCGGCGCGGAGCCGTTCGTGCCGGAATCCGGGGTCGCGGCCGCCTCCTGCTGCTGGGGCGCGGAATCGGACTCGTCGAGCGAGGGCTGGTGGGCCTTGCCGCGGCTCGGCGCGCTTTCCTGCGCCGCATCGCTTTCCTGCGCGGGCTGCTTGGCCGGGCGGGAACGGGCCGGCGCGCCGCCTTGCCGTTCCTTGATCGCCGCGATCAGGTCGCCTTTGCGCAGACCGCTGGTGTCGATCCCCAGTTCCCCGGCAAGTTGTCGCAGCTCGGCGAGAACCATGCCGGACAGTCCTCCGCGGCGACGCGGGGCGCCATTGGTCTCGGCGCCCGCGGCCGGCTGCTCAGACTCCTGCTGGCCAGCCTGGGAGACGCCGTTGGTCGTCTCGCTGCTCAACAGTTCGGTGTTGCTCACGAATGTCCTTCCTGACCGGACCGCGCCTCCTACGCGACCCAGCGGATTGCCCGCCCGCTCTTGTCAACGGACGGCCTTTTTGTGCTACCAGCCTGATGCCGGTCGAGTTCAACACGCACGCGCGGCTCGATCGACGTCGGCGACCAGGCGGAACCAGCAGCACCGGGCGGTGGGAGGTACCCGGGTCATGTGCTCGTCCGAATGCCGTTACGCGGTGCGGTTTTCACGCTTCTGCGTGTCAGAACCACGGTGCACGTGCGACGCATCCACTCCGATCCACACTCGCCGATGCACGCCTTGCTGCCGCCTCACTCAGGTGTTGTCGTTCATGGGGAGCGCTGTGATTTCCGGTCCGGCCCGATATACCGCTGCGCAGAATCGGGACGACAGGCACCGGGGTGCGCCGAACCGGCGTCGATCGCTCCAGGAGCGTGACCGTCACGGTCAGGCCCCCACGCTGCGTCGGCCGGGACTCACAGGTCGGAAGCCCCGCGCGAACCCCATTGAGTTGACAACTCCTGCCTCTGTCACCGCGACCGGATACTCGCCGATCCTGATCTTCACCCACGTGGAGCGGAGCCCAATTCACTAGCGAGAGATGTGCCCCGGAGAACGATGCCCCGGTTACGGCACCGGCGCCCTGCGCGCGGTGACTGATTGACCTTGAGGGTAGACGCCCCACCACCGAGGTGCAACAACCTCCAGCAGCGCGGCATGCTCTCATTTGATCACAGTGTCTTCAAACACCGGCCGCGCCACAGCACTCACCGAGTCGAAACACCTGCCGAACAGCACTGACGTTCTGCCGACATGTCCTTTGTACCACCACACCGGCGGGAATGGTCGGGCCGGGCGGTCATTCCGGCGAAGTGGGCTCCGATATCACCTGAACGCCATGCCGATCCACCGGAAGGCGCAGCGCGGTGAATCCGGTGATGTCGACGGTGTCGGGGAGCTCGCCGCCCGCGGGCAGCGCGAGCACCGTCGGCCCGGCACCGGAGACCGCCGCGGGCACGCCGGCCGCGCGCAGCCGCCGCACCAGCTCGACCGTTCCCGGCCAGGCCGATTCCCGGTAGTCCTGGTGCAGCCGGTCCGCCGTGGCGGCCAGCAGCAGCGAAGGATCGCTGGTCAGGGCGTGCACGGCGAGGGCGGCGCGGCCCGCGGCGAACGCCGCGTCGGCGTGCGGGACCTGCTCGGGCAGCAGGCCGCGAGTGGTGTGCGTGGTGGACTCGGAGGCGGTGACGAGCGCGATCGGGTGCAGGTCGGGGTGCGCGGGCAGGGACGCGGCCCGGAACCGGTCGGTGTCGCGCCAGGCGATGACCACGCCGCCCAGCAGGCTCGCCGCGACGTTGTCGCCGTGGCCCTCGCACTCGGCCGCCAGGTGCAGCGCCTGTTCGAGGTTCTTGTTCTCCCGCAGCGGGAAACCGGCGAGCTCGTGGGCCGCGGCGATGCCCGCGACGATGGCCGCCGCGGAGGAGCCCAGGCCGCGCGAGTGCGGAATGGTGTTGTGGCAGCGCAACCGGACGGCCGGGGCCGGGACGCCGAGCTCCGCCCACGTGCGGTGCAGGATGCGCACGATGAGGTGCTCGTGGTCGGTGGGCACGGAACCCGCGCCTTCGCCCTCGGCCACCACCTGCGCGCTGCCCGCCGGGCCGTCGGTGACCGCGACGTGCACCGTGTCGTACAGCGCGAGCGCCATGCCGAGCGCGTCGAAACCGGAACCGAGGTTGGCGGTGGAGGCGGGCACCACGACCCGCACTCCGCCGCCCGCTCGCAGGCTCACACCAGTTCCAGCGCGGTGGCCACGGCACGCGGGTCCACCGGCAGCGGCTCGACCTCGACCATGCCGGACAGGGCCGTGTCGGGGTCCTTGAGCCCGTGCCCGGTCACCGTGCAGACGACCTTCGACCCGCGCGGCAGCCGCCCGTCCTCGGCGGTGGCCAGCAGACCGGCCACGCTGGAGGCGGAGGCGGGTTCGACGAACACGCCCTCCCGGGACGAAAGCAGCCGGTAGGCGTGCAGGATCTCCTCGTCGGTGACCGCGGAGAACAACCCGTTCGAGGCGCTCTTCGCGGCCTCCGCGTGCTGCCAGGACGCGGGGCTGCCGACCCGGATCGCGGTGGCGATCGTCTCCGGGTTCGTCACGGGCGCGCCGTGCACGAGCGGCGCGGCACCGGCCGCCTGGAAGCCGAACATGCGCGGAGTGGCCGCGATGACGTCGTCCGCGGAGTACTCCGCGTAGCCCTTCCAGTAGGCGGTGATGTTGCCCGCGTTGCCCACCGGCAGGCAGTGCACGTCCGGCGCGGAGCCGAGCACGTCGCAGATCTCGAAGGCCGCGGTCTTCTGGCCTTCCAGCCGCACCGGGTTCACCGAGTTGACCAAGGTCACCGGGTGTTCGGCGGAGGTCTTGCGGGCCAGCTCCAGGCAGTCGTCGAAATTGCCCTGCACCTGCAGGATCTTCGCGCCGTGCGCGACGGCCTGCGCCAGCTTGCCCATCGCGATCTTGCCCTGCGGCACCAGCACGGCCGAGGTGAGCCCGGCGCGCGAGGCGTAGGCCGCCGCGGAGGCGGAGGTGTTGCCGGTGGAGGCGCAGATGACGGCCTTGCTGCCCGCGGCGAGCGCGTGCGTCATGGCCACCGTCATGCCGCGGTCCTTGAACGAGCCGGTCGGGTTCGCGCCCTCGACCTTCAGGTACACCTCGCACCCGGTGAGCTCGGAGAGGTGGTGCGCGGCGACCAGCGGCGTGTTGCCCTCCTGCAGGGTCACCACGCGGGCGCCCTCGGGGATCTCCACGCGGTCCCGGTACGCCTCGATGAGGCCGGGCCAGCCCGCCCTCGCCCCGGTGGGCGCGCTCTGGATGTTCGAAGTCACGACGATTCACCTTCCACGCGCATCACGCTGACGACCTCCCGCACCGACGCCAGCTGCGCGATCTTGTCCACGGTGGACTTGAGCGCGGCGTCCGTCGCGGTGTGGGTGACCACGACCAGGCTGGCCTCTTCGCCGCGGCCCGCCTGGCGCACCACCGAAATGCTCACATCGTTGTCGTTGAACGTGGCCGCCACTTGGGAGAGCACGCCCGGTTTGTCGTCCACATCGAGGCTGATGTGGTAGCGGGTCGGGGTGGCCCCCATCGGTTGCACCGGCAGCTTCGCGTGCGCGGACTCGCGGGGGCCCTTGCCCGCCACGACCAGGTTCCGCGCGACCGCCACCAGGTCGCCCAGCACGGCGCTCGCGCTCGGCGCGCCGCCCGCGCCCTGGCCGTAGAACATCAGGCTCCCGGCGGCTTCGGCCTCCACGAACACCGCGTTGAACGCGCCGCCCACGCTGGCCAGCGGGTGGTCGCGGGGGATCATCGCGGGGTGCACCCGCGCCGAGACCGACTCGGTGCCGTCCTCGGCGACGACGCGCTCGCAGATCGCGAGCAGCTTCACCGTGCGGTCCAGCGACTTCGCCGCCGCGATGTCGCCGGGGCGCACCGCCGAAATACCCTCGCGGTAGACGTCGGTGGCCGCGACCCGGGTGTGGAACGCGAGCGCGGCCAGGATGGTGGCCTTCGCCGCCGCGTCGAACCCGTCCACGTCGGCGGTCGGGTCCGCTTCCGCGTAACCGAGCCGACCGGCCTCGTCGAGCGTCTCCGAGTAGCCGGCGCCGGTCGAGTCCATCGCGGAGAGGATGTAGTTCGTCGTGCCGTTGACGATGCCCATCACCCGGTTGATGCGGTCCCCGGCGAGCGATTCGCGCAGCGGGCGCAGCAACGGGATGGCACCGGCGACGGCGGCCTCGAAGTAGATGTCCACTCCGGCCTCGTCGGCCGCCGAGTACAGCTCGGAGCCGTGCTCGGCCAGCAGCGCTTTGTTGCCCGTCACCACGGACTTGCCGCCGCGCAGCGCGCGCAGCAGCAGCGACCGGGCGGGCTCGATGCCGCCGATGAGCTCCACGACCACGTCCACGTCGCCGTCGACCAGCGCCGCGGCGTCCGTGGTGAGCAGGTGCTCGGGAACGTTCGGATGCTTGTGGGGGCGCCGCACGGCGACCCCGGTGACCTGCACGGGAGCCCCGGTCCGCGCCGCGAACTCCTCGGGGCGGCCCTGAAGCAGGCGCAGTACCTCGGTGCCGACCGTGCCGCAGCCCAGCAGCGCGACGCGGATCGGCTCACGGTCCTCGATCACTCACACCTCCAGCCGGAGCAGGTCGTCCTCGGTCTCCCTGCGCAGCAGCAGTCGCGTCCGCCCGTCCCGCACGGCTACCACCGGCGGTTTGGGCAGACGGTTGTAGTTGCTCGCCATGACATAGCAGTAGGCACCGGTCGCGGCGACGGCCAGCAGGTCGCCCGGAGCAATGTCCTCCGGCAACCAGCAGTCTCGCACCACAACGTCACCGGACTCACAATGCTTGCCCACGATGCGGGACAGCACCGGGTCCGCTTCAGCGGATCGGGAGACGAGCCTGCAGTCGTACACCGCGTCGTAGAGCGAGGTGCGGATGTTGTCGCTCATGCCGCCGTCGACGCTGACGTAGCGCCGCGACACACCGCCGTCGAGCTCGACGTCCTTGATCGTGCCCACTTCGTAGACGGTCACCGTGCCCGGACCGGCGATGGCGCGACCCGGTTCGACGGCGACCTTCGGCGGTTCGAAACCGGCGAGGTCGCATTCCTTGCGGACCACGTCGTGCAGCCGGGTGGCCAGCTCGTCGACCGGCAGCGGATCGTCGTCCGCGGTGTAGGCGATGCCGAGACCGCCGCCGAGGTCGACCGTCGTCAGCTTCTCCAGCGCCGCCGCGCCGTGCTCGGCGCGCAGGTCGGCCAGCAGCGCCACCACGCGGTGCGCGGACAGCCCGAAACCGTCGTCGTCGAAGATCTGCGACCCGATGTGGCTGTGCAGGCCCACCAGGTCGAGCGCCTCCGCCTTGATCACGCGGCGGGCGGCTTCGGCGGCCTGCCCGGACGCCAGCGAGAAGCCGAACTTCTGGTCCTCGTGCGCGGTCGCGATGAACTCGTGCGTGTGGGCCTCGACCCCTACGGTCACCCGGATCATCACCGGCTGCGTCACGCCGCGTTCGCGGGCGAGGTGGTCGAGGCGAGCGATCTCGTGGAACGAGTCCAGCACGATCGAACCGACACCGGCGTCGACCGCGGTGGCCAGCTCGTCGACGGACTTGTTGTTGCCGTGGAACGTGATGCGCTCCGGCGGGAACTCGGCGCGCAGCGCGACGCGCAGCTCACCGCCGCTGCACACGTCGAGGCTCAGGCCCTCCTCGGCGACCCAGCGGGCCACTTCGGTGCACAGGAACGCCTTCGACGCGTAGTGCACCGAGGTCGGGTCGCCGAACGCCGTCGCGTACTCCGCGCACCGGGCGCGGAAGTCGGCTTCGTCCAGGACGAACAGCGGGGTGCCGTACTCGCGGGCGAGCTCGCGCACGTCGGTTCCGGCGAAGCTGACCGCACCGTCGGCGTCGCGGTGCGCGCCACGTGGCCACACCGCCGCGTGCAACTCATCGAGCTCGGCCTCGTCAGCCGGGACCGGCCCGGCGGTGCTGCCCGGCAACAGGACCTCGGCGTGCCGAGGTCCGGCGGGGTGGGCGCGCATGATCGCGGCTCCTCTGCGAAATCGTGCCGAACCGGGGGAGCCGTACCCGGCCCCCCGGCGCAGCCGCCCGAAGCCGGGCGTGGACGTTGTGGATCACATCTGGTCGGGCGCGGTGACCCCGAGCAGGCCCAGGCCGTTGGCCAGCACCTGGCGGGTCGCCTCGCACAACTGCAGCCGCGCGACCGTCAGCGGATTCGCCTGGTCGTCGCCCGGCTGCAACACGCGGCACGCGTCGTAGAACTTGTGGTAGGCGCTGGCCACTTCCTCCAGGTACCGCGCGATGCGGTGCGGTTCCCGCAATTCGGCGGCCGAGAGCACCACTCGCGGGTACTCGCCCAGGGTGCGGATCAGGTCGCCCTCGCGTTCGTGGGCGAGCAGCGACAGGTCCGCTTCCTCGACCGGTCCCCGGTCGATGCCCAGGGACTCGGCGTTGCGCTGCAACGACGCCAGCCGAGCGTGCGCGTACTGCACGTAGAAGACCGGGTTCTCGTTGCTGCGCTTGCTGATCAGGTCCAGGTCGATGTCCACCGCGGAGTCCACCGAGGACCGGGTCAGCGAGTAGCGGGCGGCGTCCACGCCGACCGCCTCGACCAGGTCCTCCAAGGTCACCACGGTGCCGGCGCGCTTGCTCATCCGGACCGGTTTGCCCTCGCGCACCAGGTTCACCATCTGCCCGATGAGCACCTCGACGGCGTCCGGGTCGTCGTCGAACGCGGCGGCGGCGGCCTTGAGCCTGCTCACGTAGCCGTGGTGGTCGGCGCCCAGCATGTACAGGCACAGGTCGAAGCCGCGGCCCCGCTTGTCCCGCAAGTAGGCGACGTCACCGGCGATGTAGGCCGTGGCGCCGTCGCTCTTGATCACGACGCGGTCCTTGTCGTCGCCGAACTCGGTGGAGCGCAGCCACCAGGCGCCGTCGGCGAAGTACAGGTGCCCGGAGGCCTTGAGCTGCTCCACCGACTCGCTCACGGCACCGGACGAGTGCAGCGAGTCCTCGTGGAAGAACACGTCGAAGTCGGTGCCGAACTCGTGCAGGCTGCGCTTGATCTCGTCGAACATCAGGCCCACGCCGACCCGGCGGAACGTCTCGTGCCGCTCGGCCTCCGGCTGCTCCAGCGCACCCGGCTCGGCTTCCAGCACCTGCCGGGCGATGTCGGCGATGTAGTCGCCGCCGTAGCCGTCCTCCGGCGCGGGCTCGCCCTTCGCCGCGGCGAGCAGCGAGAGCACGAAGCGGTCGATCTGCGCGCCCGCGTCGTTGAAGTAGTACTCGCGGACCACCTCGGCGCCCTGCGCGGACAGCGCGCGGCCCAGCGCGTCGCCGACCGCGGCCCAGCGGGTGCCGCCCAGGTGGATCGGGCCGGTGGGGTTCGCCGACACGAACTCCAGGTTCACCCGGAGCCCCTGGTATCGGTCACCACGACCGAACTCAGCGCCCGCGGACACCACGTCGCGCACGATGCCCGCCTGCGCGTCGGTGGCGAGCCGGAGGTTGAGGAACCCCGGACCGGCGACCGTCACCTCGGTGATGCCGTCCTGCCCGGTCAGCGCCTCGGCCAGCCACGTCGCCAGATCGCGCGGCGGCACGCCCGCCTTCTTCGCGACCTGCATGGCCACGTTCGTCGCGTAGTCGCCGTGCTCCGGGTTGCGGGGGCGCTCCACGGTGACCGTCTCAGGCAGCACGGACACATCCAGTTTGCGTGCGGACAGCACGTCGACGGCGGTGTTGCGGACGAGATCAGCGAGCGCGGCAGGAGTCACCCGACAAAGTCTAAGGATGTGTCGTCGCTGTTCAGCGAACGGGTGCGAGCAGCAGTCGAGTGCGCTGCACTGCGGGTAATCGCACGGTGACCCGGATGTGAGAGCGTGACGCACGACGTGTTCGACGTACGCCCACCGGTGGCCGCGGGATCTCTAGACTGGCGAGCCGGGTCACCTGGCGACCGATGGCGAGACGAGGTCCGAACAGCATGGCGAGCGGTAAGAAGAACAAAGCGATGCGCAAAGCACGCGGTTCCGTGGTGCAGCAGCGCTCGATCCCGTGGATGACGTTGTCCGGGGTCGGGGTCGTCCTCCTCGTCGCCGTCGTCGTGTTCGGGTACGCCTACGTGCGCTACGCCGACCAGGCCGAGTCGCGGGAGGCGCAGGCGAAGGCCGAGGCTGCCGCGGCGCCGTTCAAGCCCACCCCGCAGAACCCGGACCCGTCGAAGAACATCCCGGGCGTCGAGACCGCCGACTACGCGGGCCAGCAGCACGTCACCAGCACCCAGCGCGTCGCCTACGACAAGACCCCGCCCTTCGGCGGCCCGCACGACGGCATCTGGGCCGACTGCACCGGTGTCGTCTACCCGCAGGCGGTGCGGACCGAGAACATGGTGCACTCCCTGGAGCACGGCGCCGTGTGGATCGCCTACGACCCGGCGAAGGTCGACGAGGCGGGCAGGGCGAAGCTCAGCCAGCGGGTCGAGAACAAGCCCTACACGATGATGTCGCCGTACCCCGAGCTCGACAGCCCGATCTCGGTGCAGTCCTGGGGCCACCAGGTCAAGCTCGACAGCCCCGACGACCCGCGCATCGACCAGTTCATCGCGGCGCTCAAGCAGAACCCGAACAACGTCTACCCCGAGGTCGGCGGCTCCTGCCAGGCCTACCCCGGTGCGTTCGACACCCAGAACCCGCCGCCGTTCGACCCGACGCCGCCGCCCGCGGACGCCATCCCCATGAGCGGAGAAGGCACCCAGTCCGCGCCCGGCGAGATGGGCGGACAGTGAGCGGTGACGACCGGGCGGCGGCGGGTTCGCCGCTGCCCGCGCGCATCGCCGTCGCCGTCGGCGCCGCCGTGGCGCTGCTGCTGCTCGGCGGCGCGCTCGGCCTGCTGCTGGCCACCCCGGCGAAGGACTCCGAGCCCGCGGCCAGCGGCGTCGACATCGGGTTCGCGCAGGACATGTCCACGCACCACCAGCAGGCCGTCACCATGGCCACGCTCGCCCGCGAGCACGGGGCGGACGTGGCGGTGCGCCAGCTGGCGTTCGACATCGAGACGAACCAGCGCGACCAGATCGGGCGCATGCAGGGCTGGCTGAACCTGTGGGGCGAGCCGGTGAGCGCCACCGGGGCGCCGATGCAGTGGATGCAGGGCGGCGGGCACCAGCACGGCGCGGATCACCACCCCATGGCCGGCGGAGCCACCATGCCCGGCATGGCCGACACCGCCGAGCTGGATCGGCTGCGCTCGCTCAACGGGCCCGCGTTCGACACGTACTTCTTGCAGCTCATGCTGCGCCACCACGAAGGCGGGGCGCCGATGGCCCGCTACGGCGCCGAGCACGCCGGGCTCGCACCGGTGCGCGGGCTCGCCGCGAACATGCTCGGTTCGCAGAACAGCGAGAGCGAACTCATGCGCGGCATGCTGGCCGACCGCCGCGTCCCGCCGCTGCCCGCGGACTGATCCCGGCCCGCCCCCCCGCACGATGCACGTGGACTCCGCGCGCGGTGCCGCGAGCAAGGGAACCTTCCTGTCACCCGTGACAAAAAGGTTCCCTTGCTCGCATCCGTCAGCCGCAGTGCGGATCGGTCGTGGCGTTGCGCATGAGGAAGATCGCCAGCAGTGCGAGCGCCGTACCGCCAAGCGCGAGCATCGGCACCAGCGGTACCTGGATCCGGTCGATGGTGAGCGCGCCCCCGAACATCGTCACCGGGTATCCGAAGCGGAGGCCGAAGCGCTGCCACCCGTTCGACCAGCGCACCCGGCCGCCGGTGAGCAGCGCGAGGCCCGCGGCGAACCCGAGCAGCACCGGGACCGACAGTTCGAAGCCCGGCGCGCCGTCGTCGAACGGCCAGGCCAGCAATGCCGCGACCCCGGTGGCGGCACCGAGGAACAACGGCGGCAGCGCGATCCACAACCGGACGGTGAGGTTGCGCAGGACAGGGCAGAGCAGCACGGGTAAAGGATGATCGTGCGCTGCTCCGCTCGCACTGGTCGACGGCGGCCACTCGGCGGACGGTCGTCCTGTCGCGCCGGGCGGTCGTGCGGCGCCGCCACGAGGAATAACGTTCGGCCCGCCTGCGTTCCAGGTCAACCCATTCGGTCTGGCAGAATGACAGGTCGAGTCGGCTCCGGTTCACCTCGCGATGACGGTCGACGAGGACCCGGCGGCCCCGAACAGGAGGACACGCTTTGAAGGCGGACATTCACCCCGAGTACGTCACCACCCAGGTGAACTGCGGCTGCGGGAACAGCTTCACCACCCGGAGCACCACCAAGGCCGGCAGCATCACGGTCGAGGTCTGCTCGAACTGCCACCCGTTCTACACGGGCAAGCAGAAGATTCTGGACACCGGTGGCCGGGTGGCTCGTTTCGAGGCCCGCTACGGCCGTCGTCAGAAGGACGGCGCCAAGAAGTAGCTGAGCCGACGGCGCCCGCTCTCGCGCACTGCGCGGGGCGGGCGCCGTTTTCGCGTCGAACCCCGGCCGGGGTCGGCCCGCACCGTTGGCGTTCAGCCGGTCCCGTTGCCGGTCCAGGAGTGAAGAGGGTTCCCGTGGAAACGTCGAAGCTCGAAGAGTTGCTCGCCGAGCACGCGGAACTGGAGCGGCGACTGGCCGAACCGGACGTGCACGCCGACCAGGCCACCGCGCGCAAGCTCGGACGCCGCTACGCGGAACTGACCCCGCTGGCCAAAGCGGCCGCCGAATGGGAGCAGACCCGCTCCGACCTGGCCACGGCCCGAGAGCTGGCCGCCGAGGACGACGGGTTCGCTGCCGAAGCCGACTCGCTCGCCGAGGCGCTGCCCGCGCTGGAGACGAAGCTCACCGAACTGCTGCTGCCGCGGGACCCGCACGACTCCTCCGATGTCGTGCTCGAGGTCAAATCCGGTGAGGGCGGCGAGGAATCGGCGCTGTTCGCGGGCGATCTGCTGCGGATGTACCTGCGCTACGCGGAGCGGCAGGGCTGGCGGGCCGACGTGCTCGACGCCACCGAATCCGACCTGGGCGGCTACAAGGACGTGACGGTCGCCGTGAAGACCAAGGCCGGCGACACCGGACCCGACGGCGTGTGGGCGAAGCTGAAGTTCGAAGGCGGCGTGCACCGCGTGCAGCGGGTGCCGGTGACCGAGTCCCAAGGCCGGGTGCACACCTCGGCGGCCGGGGTGCTGGTGTACCCGGAGACCGAAGAGGTCGAAGTCGAAGTCGACGAGAAAGACCTCCGCATCGACGTGTACCGGTCCTCAGGTCCCGGCGGGCAGAGCGTCAACACCACCGACTCCGCCGTGCGCATCACGCACCTGCCCACGGGCACCGTCGTGTCCTGCCAGAACGAGAAGTCGCAGTTGCAGAACAAGCTGCGCGCCATCCAGGTGCTGCGCGCCCGGTTGCAGGCGCTCGCCGAAGAGGAAGCGCAGAAGGAGGCGGCCGAGACGCGGCGCAGCCAGGTGCGCACCGTGGACCGGTCCGAACGCGTCCGCACCTACAACTTCGCGGAGAACCGCATCTCCGATCACCGGGTGAACTACAAGGCCTACAACCTGGACCACGTGCTCGACGGCGAACTCGACGGAGTGCTCGGTGCGCTGGTCGCCGCTGATCGGGAAGAGCGGCTCGCCTCCAGCTCGTGAAGTCCGAGCCGACCGGTGTGTCCGTCGTGACAGGAAGGTTCCCAACCGTGCGGGGTGTCGCCTGAACGAGGCGGCGGATCACGCGCTCTAAGCTTGCCCCGTGACTCGACAGCCACTGCGCCTGGCCATCCTCGAAGCGGAACGCGTGTTGTCCGCGGCAGGCGTGGCGAGCCCCCGCACCGACGCCGAACTGCTGGCCGCGCACCTGCTCGGCGTGGAGCGGACGAAATTGATGATGGTGCCGCTGGTCGACCCGCCGGTGGTGGAGGCGCTGCAGGCGCTGGTCCGGCGACGCGCGGACCGGATTCCCCTGCAGCACCTGGTGGGAACCGCGCACCTCGGCAACGTGACGCTCAGCGTCGGACCCGGTGTGTTCGTCCCCCGACCGGAGACCGAACTGCTGCTGGCGTGGGGGCTCGCGACGCTCGAAGGCGTCGACCGCCCCGTCGTGGTCGACCTGTGCACGGGAACGGGGGCGCTCGCGCTGGCCACGGCCCACGCCCGCCCCGACGCGCAGGTGCACGCCGTGGAAGTCGACTCGCAGGCGCTGGCCTGGGCTCGGCACAACATCGACCAGCAGGCGGCGGCCGGGGACACCCCGGTGCGGCTCTACGCGGGCGACGTGTTCGACCAGACGCTGCTGATGGAACTGGAGGGCCTCGTCGACCTGGTGCTGTGCAATCCGCCGTACGTGCCGGAGGGAACACCGGTTCCGCCCGAGGTGCGCGATCACGACCCGCACGGCGCGGTCTTCGGCGGGCGCGACGGGCTCGACGTGGTCCGGCAGGTCGTCGGGTGCGCGGCTCGACTGCTCCGGCCGGGCGGCGGCCTGGCCATCGAGCACGACGACACCCACGGCGGCTCCGTGCCCGCGCTGCTCAAGGCGCGGCGCGTGCTCGCCGACGTCGAGGACCACGCCGATCTGGCGGGGCGCCCCCGGTTCGCCACCGCCCACCGAGCCGCCCCCGAGCTCTGACTCCCGGTCACCCCTCCGGTCCAGGTCGCGAGGACCTGCACTCCCACCACCGGCTGCCCGAATGCGGCCGGGCCCCGTCGACGCCTCCCTCTCCCCGCACGCCGTGATGGCTGCGAGGAAGGGAACCTTTCTGCCACATGTGACAGAAAGGTTCCCTTCCTCGCATCAGGCCGCGGAGCGGTGCGGGGGATGGCGAGGTGTGCGGGCGCACGAAAAATCCGGTCAGGGGCTGTGCCCCTGACCGGATGGGATCCGTGTCGATGCGTGCGGTGGCGGAACGGGTCCGCGCAGGGTGTGGTCGCGCTCCGGGTCAGCGACGCGGGCGGGAACCCTGCTCGGCCGGTTCGGCCTGGGGAGCTCCGCCTTGGTTGCCGGGACGCTGCTGCTCGGTGCCGGGGATGGGCAGCTGGATCCGCCGGGTCGGCGGATCGTGCGGGTTTTGCTGCTGCGCGGGGGCGTTGCCGGGCAGGTTCTTGCGCTGGATCTTCTCCGTCGGACCGTCACCCGCGGCGGGCGACTCCGCGCGCTGCTCCCGAGGCTGCGGCGGCCGCTCCTCGGCGACCGCGGTCTCGGCGGACTTGCGCGCCTGCTCGCGCGCCTCGGCGGCGGCTTCCCGCAGCGCGGCTTCCTCGTCGTCCTCCTGCGCGAGCCGGGACAGCAGCGGAGTCGTCTGCCCGAGCAGCTCGGCGGCGTCCCGCAGCTTGCCGGCGACGGTGTCGCGCAGCTCGGTCAGCGAATGCACCTGCTGATCGGCCTTGGTGAGCCTGCGCTGGCACTCCTCGGTGGTGGCGCCCAGCCGCTTCTCCGCGTCGAGGCGAGCCTCCCGGACGAGGCGCTCGCTTTCCCGGGTGCCTTCCTCGACGAGCCGGGTCGCCTCGTCCGTCGTCTCCCGGATCATCCGCTCGGAACGCTCGGTGGCCTCGCTGACCAGCCGCTCGGCTTCCTGGGTGCTTTCGCGCTCGCGCTTCTGCGCGGCTTCGACGCTGTCCTTCTCCCGCTGCTGGGCCGCCGCGGTGCTCTCCTGCTCGCGGCGCTGCGCGGCCTCCGTGCTCTCCCGTTCGAGGCGCTGCGCGGCTTCGGTGCTCTCCCGCTCCAGCTTCTCGGCGGCCTGGGTGGACTCGGTGGTGAGCCTGGTGGCCTCGTCGGTGGCTTCGCGGACCCGCCGGTGCGCCTCGTTGGTGCCCTCCCGCAGCCTGCGGTTGGCTTCCTCGGTGGCTTCGCGGACGCGGCGCTGGGCGTCGGCCTTGCTGGTGGTCTCCTGCTCGGTGAGGGTCTTCATCGACTCGGTCCGCCGCGCGGCCATCGCGATCTCGAAGTCCTCTTCGACCTGCACGCGGCGGGCCTCGGACTCGTCATCGGCGCGCTTGCGGTTCTCCTCGGCCTCGCTGGTGATCCGCTCGGCCTCGGCCTTGGCCTTGTCGAGCACCGAACGGTGCTCCTGCTCCATTTCGGAGCGGCGGGTGTCGACCTCGGCGATGAGCTTCTCGTAGCGGGTCCGCAGCGCGCCGGCCTCCGCTTCGGAGCGGGAGCGCGTCTCGGCGGCGTCCTTCTCCGCGCGCGAGCGGATGTCGTTGGCCTCGTCCTGCGCCAGCCGCAGCATCCGCTGCAACCGCTCGCTGAGCCCTTCCAGCGTCGTCGGCGGCTTCGACAGCCGTTCCACCTGCCCGCGCAGGTTCTCGATCTCCGAGCGGGACGATTCGAGCTGCTTCGACAGGTCGCGTGCCTGCGAAACGGCCGCGTCGCGGTCGGAGGTGATGATGCGCAGATCTGCGTCGACCCGTTCGAGATGCTCGTCGACCTGGGCGCGGTCGTATCCGTTCTTGCGAACGAGGTCGAAGCCCGATCCCAGCGGGAGAAGATCACGGTCGTCGGCGAGGCCCATGGTGCAACGCTACCTGGAAGGCAACAGCGTTGTGGGAGGTGTGGGCGGGATGACGGGAGAATTCGCCGACGTGGACCACCTGGTCGGTGGCGCGGCGCCCCGTATCGGGGCGAAAGTCCCTTGACCGGCCGGCCGGCCAGGGCGAACGGTGAAGTCGTCGGCAGCGCTGGAGGTGATCGACATGGCCACCATGGCGAACGAACCGTCGAAGATCAAGCCGTGGACCCGGTGGCAGGACTGGGCCGCGCTGGTGCTCGGGGTGTACGTGATCCTCGCGACGATGTGGACGCGGACCAGCGGCGGCGCGATCTCGGCGATGGTCGTCCTCGGTGCGCTGCTGGTGCTCGCCGCGGTGTGGTCGCTCGCCATGCCCGGGTCGATGACCAGTGAGTACGCCCACATGCTGCTGGGCGTGCTGCTGTTCCTCGCCCCTTGGGTGCTCGGCTACACGGCGCTGACCGGGGCGGCGTGGACGTCCTGGGTGGTGGGGGTGCTGGCCGTCGTCGTCGGTGCCGCCGCGCTGCCCGAGGCGAACGTGGCGCACGGCAGGGGCATGGCCGCCGGGCAGCACTAGGCCGGGCCGCCCGGGTCCGTGACAGGAAGGTTCCCTTCCTCGCATTCGGCGTCGGAAAGTCGGCGCGGCGCTGTTCGCCCGAGGAGAGGCGTGCCGATGGAAGGAACATCGAGTAGGCGAACGACCCCCTCAGCCGGGGACACCGGCGCGGGCCACGGCGCTCGGCTGCCCGGTGGCACCGGGGCGGGGCCGCTCGGCGGGAGTCCGGCTTCGGCGCGGGATCGGATCCTCTCGGCGGCGGGGGAGTTGTTCGCCGAGTCGGGATTCGCCGCGACCCCCACCTCGCGGATCGCGGAGCGGGCTCAGGTGCCCAAGGGGCTGATCCACTACTACTTCCGCCGGAAACCCGACCTGCTGGTCGCGCTCGTGGAGCGGTTGCCCGCCGAGCAGGTCGACGCCGACCGGGTCGTGATCGCCGGGGACTTGGCGGGCAGCCTCGGCAGGCTGGTCGACGAGCTGGACCGCGAGTGCGCGTCCGCGCCGGCGCTCAACCACCTGCTGTGGCGGGAGGCCGATACGCACAGCGCGGTGCGGCGGGCGTTGCGGGAGCGGTTCCGGGGCGCGGTGGAGCAGGTCCGCCAGGTCGTGGTGCGCGCCCTGCCGGAGCGGGCCGACGACGGCGAGCTGGACACGGCCGCGGTCCTGCTGGCCAGGGCGGTCGACCACCGGCACGCGGTGACCGGGCGGGTCGACCGCGACGCCGCGGCCGACCGCGAGATCGACTTCATCGCCCGCGCGCTGCAACCGCACGTCCCGCGCGGCGCTCGGGTGCGCACCGCCGGAGGCGCCGATCTCGGCTGACGGGCCGTTCAGGCCGCGGGTTCGACGAGCTCCACGAGCACGCCGCCCGCGTCCTTCGGATGCACGAAGTTGATGCGGCTGTCGGCGGTGCCGCGACGCGGGGAGTCGTAGAGCAACCGCAGTCCTTTGGCACGCAGTGCCGCGCTGGCGGCCTCGACGTCGGTCACCCGGAACGCGAGTTGCTGCAGGCCGGGGTTGTTGCGTTCGAGGAACTTCGCGATGGCGGAATCCGGCCGCAGCGGAGCGAGCAACTGGATCTGGGTGGCCCCCGCGGCGTCGCCCGGTGCCCGCAGCATCGCCTCGTGGACCCCTTGTTCCTCGTTGATCTCGCTGTGGGTGACTTCGAGGCCGAAGGTCGAGCGCTGGAACTCGATCGCGGCGTCGAGGTCGGCCACCGCGATGCCGACGTGATCGATGGCGGTGACCAGTCCGCTCAGTTCGCTGTGCATGGCGGGCAGCCTAACGCGCCGTGAACCCGGTGGAAGTGTGCGAAATGTGGCAAGAAAAAGGGGTTGTGCGCTGCTGGGATTGGGCTGATCAGCGGAGTCGGGGTTGCAGTGATCGGCGTGAACATGTTGCCGGTTCACGTCGAAAGGCGAGTGATGGTTGCGAAGAAACCAAACCGGCTGAGACCTCGGCCGCTCCTGATCGCGGCGGTCGCCGCGATCATCACCGTGGGCGCGCCCTCGTTCGCCGTTGCGGCCGGCGGCGGCGGGATCGTCTCCGGTGGCGGTGGCCCCGACCCCGATGAGATCCGGCTCAAGCACGAACGAGCCCGCGTCGCCGCGACCCTGCTGAAGTTCGGGGCCGAATCCTACGAATCCGTGCGAACCGCTGCGGCGGACGCCGCGGGAAGCGCCGACTGCTCGGTGAGCGCGGACGCCGCCACCTACCTGACCTTGGCGACGACCTGGCCCGAAGTCGCAGGATCCGGCGAAGCGCCGTCGCCCATGACCCTGTCCCGCTACGACGACCAGACCGCGCTGGCCGACCCCGAGCAGCGCGGCGACGGGCTGTTCTTCAACCCCGGGATCGGGATCTGGCAGCTCGACTCCGCCGGTCTCGGCGCGGACGAGACGGCGGCCACCGCCATCGACTCGGCCGCCGCCGCGTCGAAGGTCGCGCCGTACCTGGTGGGGAAGTACTGCGACTCGGTGGGCTCCGGTGCGTCCAGCTCGTCCGCGCGCGCCACGGCGTGGAAGGCCTGGCACGCCTGCGACGAAGGAGCCTGCGAGGACGTCTACCAGCGGCTCACCGAAGAAGGGGTCACCAAGGATTCCACCGTGTCCCGGTACGGCGGCGCGCAACCGCGCCAGTGCACCTACGAGGGCGCTTCCTACGACTGCCTCTACGTCGACCCCGACGCCGTCGAAGGCGAGGACGCCTGGACATCGCCGGACTTCGGGCCCGCGCCGGTGCCCGACCCGTTCTACGTCTTCACCTACACCAGCGGCGGCACCGACTACGAGGTCCGCTACTGGCTCGATGCCGACTCCGGCGCGGGAACCGACGTGTCCGCGTCCCGGGAGCTTGGCGTCGACGCGCGCACCGCGCTGCACTGGGCAGCCGACTCCGGCCTCTGCGACACCACGGCCACCCGCGGCGACTGCTGAACCGCTGCGAGCAAGGGAACCTTCCTGTCACCGGTGACAGGAAGGTTCCCTTGCTCGCGGTCCGGGGGCGGCGTGGGGTGGTGTCGGGAACGTTCCCTTCCGGCCGAGGGCGGACTTGTGCGAAGGTGCGCAGATGGCACTGCGTGCCACGATGGGTGTGGTCCGGTCGAGCCGGGTGGGCGCATCATGAAGGCGGTGCGCGGCGCCGCTCGGACGGCGCGCAGCGGTAGTCGATGAGGATGGCCGGGAGGCGACTGTGAGCACTTCTGTGATCGTTTCGGGGGCACGCACTCCGATGGGGCGCCTGCTGGGCTCGTTGAAGGACTTCTCGGGCGCGCAGCTCGGCGGCGTGGCCATCAAGGCCGCGCTGGAGCGAGGCGGAGTCGCCCCCGAGCAGGTGCAGTACACGATCATGGGCCAGGTGCTGACCGCCGGAGCGGGGCAGATCCCCGCCCGGCAGGCGGCCGTCAACGCGGGCATCCCGATGGACGTCCCGGCGTTGACGATCAACAAGGTGTGCCTGTCCGGCCTCGACGCGATCGCGCTCGCCGACCAGCTCATCCGCGCCGGGGAGTTCGACGTGGTCGTCGCGGGCGGCCAGGAGTCGATGACGCAGGCTCCGCACCTGCTGGCGAGCTCCCGCGAGGGCGTCAAGTTCGGCGACGCGCAGCTGGTCGACCACATGGCCCTCGACGGCTTGACCTGTGCTTTCGACGAGATCGCGATGGGCGCTTCGACGGAGAAGCACAACGGCAGGCACGGGCTGACCAGGCAGGAGCAGGACGAGTTCGCCGCCCGGTCGCACCAGCGCGCCGGTGCCGCGGCGGCGCGCGGCGTGTTCGCCGAGGAGATCGCCCCGGTGACGGTGCCCCAGCGCAAGGGCGACCCGATCACCGTCGACACCGACGAGGGCGTCCGGCCGGACACGACGGCCGAAGGCCTCGGCAAGCTGCGCCCGGCGTTCGCCCCCGACGGCACGATCACGCCGGGCTCCGCATCGCAGATCTCCGACGGTGCCGCCGCGGTCGTGGTGATGAGCAAGGCGAAGGCCGAGGAGCTCGGCCTGACCTGGCTGGCCGAGATCGGCGCGCACGGCGTGGTGTCCGGACCGGACGCGAGCCTGCACGAGCAGCCGTCGAACGCGATCAAGGCGGCCTGCGCGAAGGAGCAGGTGGACGCCGCCGAACTCGACCTCGTGGAGATCAACGAAGCGTTCGCCGCGGTCGGCATCGTGTCCAGCAGGGCACTGGGGCTCTCCGACGAGATCGTCAACGTCAACGGCGGAGCCATCGCGCTCGGCCACCCGCTCGGCATGTCCGGTGCGCGGCTCGCGCTGCACCTGGCCCTGGAGCTGCGGCGTCGCGGCGGCGGCACCGGCGTGGCCGCGCTCTGCGGCGGCGGCGGTCAGGGCGACGCGCTGATCCTGCGCGTGCCGCAGAGCTGACCTGCACAACCCGGTGAATCGGGGCGGCGTCGGGGTACCCGGAAATCACCCTGATGCCGCCCTGGTTTTCCACGACCGACCGTGATCACTGTGCGTGCCCGCCGCTACCCTGGTGGGTATGAAGTGGCTTCCAGGTGGATGGCAACGTGCGGATCGGTCGGAACGGGAATGGGCCACGGTGCCCGGCCGCGTCACCGGTAAGAGCGACGCCACCGCGCGGTTCGGGGCGGAACGCGGCGGGCCCGGCACCCGGGTCTACGACAAGCACGACCGGCCGGCGGAGCCGGCGGCACCGATCGGGCTCGGTCCGGAAGCGCAGGACGTGGACGTGTCCGCGGGCAGCTTCCGGATGCTGCTGATCGGCGGCGGGCTCAGCGGCTTCGGCACCGTGCTGTGCGCCGCGACGCTGGCCAACAACGGCAGCAGCGCCGGCGTGTGGATCTGGCAGCTGGTGCTCGGCATCATCTTCCTCGGATTCGTGCTGTCCTCGCGGGGAATGCTCAACAGCCGCGGTTTCCTGCTGGACCGCAGCGGCTTCTACGCGCGCACCCTCGGCGAGGTGTACGGGGTGTCCTGGAACGAGATCTCCGCCATCGGCATCGGCAGCCTGCCGTGGATCGAGCAGAAGCGGCCGGTCCACCCGGAGCGCCGCGTCGCGCTGGAGTTCTACCCGGCCGACCCCGGTTTCGGCGGTCGCCACCCGGAGCTGGACCGCTGGCGGGTCGAGGAGCAGCCATCGCTGCCAGGTACGTCGTCGGTGCGCTACCGCTTCCACCTGCCGCCGTTCACGCGGCTGCCGCGAGCGGTGGAACGCGCCGTGCAGACCGTCGCCCCGCGCAAGTGGGTCGGTCACTACCGCAGGCACCTGCCGCCGGTGAGCATGCCGGACTCCACCAAGCTCTGATCGTCACCAGCCGAGGCTGTTCAGCGGCTCCGCGGGTTCGAGCGCCGGATCGTCGTCCTGGAAGGTGCGCGCACGACCACGGCCGGTCGCCGCGGTCTCGAAGCGCACCGTGACCCGGCCGAGCCCGGCGCCCTGCACCCAGCCGTGCCCGTTCTCCGGGTGGAACACGTCGTCCCCGGCGCGCCACGGTCGGTGCCCGAGCCGCGGAGCCGGTTCCGGTGTCGACTCGCCGTCCGGAACGGGCTCGGACTCGGATTCGTGCGCGGGACTGTCGAACAACGCCTCCTGCTCGGAGGTCGCGAGCCCCGAGTAGGAGACCCCGACCAGCCGGATCGGCGTTCCCGGCGGCACCGCGACCGAGATCAGCCGCCGGGCCGCCGCGCCGAGCGACCCCAGGTCCGAGGTGGCCGTGGCGAAGGTCTCCGCGCGGCTGATCGTCGTGAAGTCCGCGTCGCGGACCTTCACCGTCACGGTGCGTGCGGCCCGGCCGGACGAGACGAGCCTGCGGTGCGCGTGCTCGGCCATGCCGCCCACTTCGGTGGACAGCCGCACCGGCTCGGTGATGTCCACGTCGAACGTGGTCTCCGCGCTGACCTGCTTGGCCTCGGCGCGTTCCGCGACGGGGTGGTCGTCGATGCCGTGCGCCAACCGGTGCAGCTCCGCGCCGTGCGCCTGCCCGAGCAGCGACGTGACGTCGCCGGGATGCAAGGCCGCGAGCTCCCCGATGCTGTAGACGCCGATGCGGTGCAGCTTCGACTCGGTGACGGGCCCGACGCCCCACAACTTGCGCACCGGCAGCCCCGTGAGCAGCTCAAGCTCCTGATCGGGCGGGACCACGAGCGCGCCGTCCGGCTTCGCGAGCCCGGAGGCGATCTTCGCGATCTGCTTCCCGGACCCCGCTCCCACCGACGCCGGTACCCCGACCTCGGTGCGGACCCGTTCCCGCAGCCGCGCCGCGAACCGCTCCACGTCGTCGGTCGAGCCGCCGATCAGCTCGACCGGTTCCAGGAAGGCCTCGTCGATCGAGACCTGACCGACCACGTCGGAGATCTCGCGGACGATCTCGAAGACCCTGCGGCTGACCGCCTGGTAGACGCCACCGCGGGGAGGCAGCACCACCGCCACCGGGCAGCGGCGGCGGGCCTCGGCCATCGGCATCGCCGAGCGGGCGCCGTAAGCGCGGGCCTGGTAGCTGGCGCCGGCGACGGTGCCGCGCGGACCCAAGCCGCCCACCAGGACGGCTCGGTCGGAGACGGTGGGGCGGGTGAGCTGCTCGACGGACGCGAAGAACGCGTCCATGTCCATGTGCAGCACCCATCTCCGCATGCGCACATTCAACGAGATACCCCTGACATCCACCACAGGCCCCGGGGGAGACGGCGCTCCGCCGGTCCGCGGCGGTGCGAGGTGAGCACGGCCGCCCGGGGAGGTGCGGCTCAGTCCTCGTCGGTCTCGTGCTCGGCCGGTTCGGCCGGTTCCTGCTCGGCCGGGGGCGCGAGGAACACCACGCCGCGATCGAGGTCGAGCGGACCGCCCGGATCGTGCTCACGCCCAGGTGTGCCCTGATCGCCCTCGTGCCGAAGCTTGCGCCCCGGGAACAGTTCACCGTAGGAAGCCATGTCCCCAGCGTAGGCCGCCCATCCCCGTCATCACCCGAACCACCGGACCAACCGCGCGAGCAAGGGAACCTTTCTGTCACGGGTGCGAGGAAGGGAACCTTTCTGTCATCGACGGTGTCGTGAGGATGCGGTGGCGTCGGGCTGCGGGGACGGCTCGTCGGCTCGGTCGGGCGCATGGGGGAGGGGAGCTCGCTTGCAGAACCCTCGGGCGCGCGGCCGGGCGGGAGCGGGCAGGGCGGCTCGATCAGCGGCGAGCCGGCGGGCGCGCGGCGGGGTCAGCGCAGCGCCGGGTGACGCAAAAAACCCGGCCGCCACCGGACAACGGTGACGGCCGGGCGGCGGTACGAATCAGAACAGGGCGCTGGCCAGTGCCCTGCGGGCATTGGTGACCCGCGGGTCCCCGTCGGGGAACAGCTCGAACATGTCGATCAGGTGCTGGCGCACGCGGTTGCGATCGTCGCCGGAGGTGCGCTTGACGGTGCGCACGAGCCGGTCGAACGCGGCCTCCACCTGCTGGGTGGCGAGTTCGGCGTCGGAGGCGGCGAGCTGCGCGTCGAGGTCGTCGGGTGCGGCGTCGGCGCGCTCGATCGCGGCCGGATCGGCGTTCTCGGCGCGAGCGCTGAACCGGACTTGGGCGAGGGCGGCCTGTGCCTGCTCGTTGTTCGGTTCGGCTTCGAGGATCTGCCGGTAGGCGGTTTCGGCGGCGGCGAAATCGCCGTTGTCCAGGGCCTCTTCCGCGGCGGTGAACCGGGGGTCTTCGGGTTCTTCTTCGACCTCCGCCGCACCCGCGGCCTGCTCGGCGGCCTGGATGCCGGGGAGCTGTTCGCGCAGGGCGTCGAGCAGCGCGGTGATCCACTGGCGGATCTGCGGCTCGGGCTGCGCCCCGGCGAAGGCCTCGACGGGCTGCCCGCCCGCGATCGCGATCACGGTCGGGATGGACTGCACCTGGAAGAGCTGGGCGATCCGCGGGTTGGCGTCCACGTCGACCTTCGCGAGCACCCAGGTGCCGCCGCTCTCCTGCGCGAGCCGCTCCAGCACGGGGGAGAGCTGCTTGCAGGGGCCGCACCACTCGGCCCACAGGTCGACGACGACGGGGACCTGCATGGAGCGGTCCACCACTTCGGCCTGGAAGGTCGCTTCGGTGACGTCGATGACCGCCGGCGTGCCGGTGGCCGCCGCGTCGTCGGCGTGGCCGTTGGCGGCGGGTGGCCGGGAAGCGTTGTCCGCCTTGTTCTTCAGCGCGGACAGGTCGACTGCGCCCGCCATCGCGGCGGACATGGCTGCGTTCTGGCGTGGATCGGGCCTCGTCACCTCTCCATCCTGACACGGCGCGCGATGCGCACCGTGCGTGGGCAGGGGTTCTCCGGAGGGCGACGAGAACCGGCGCAGGACTGGTCACGGTGCGCTGGCTGAGCCGCTGACGTCTACCTGATCGAGTGTCGATGATCACTCGATCGCTTGACATTACGTGCGAACCCCTCATGTTTCGCCGGGGTGATCGCCGAAGGAGCCACTGTGTCTGCTCGAGAGCGTGCTCTCGGGCCGGCCAGACGGGGAGCCCCGGGAAAGATCCGGGATCGAGCCCCCTGCCCGAAGTTCTAGGAGAGGTTCAGAAAGTGCGTATTGCTACCCGCGTTGCCGGCGCCGCCGGTATCGCCGCCCTCGGCATGGTGTCCCTCGGCTCGACCGCCTTCGCCGACACGGCGGGCAACGAAGGCGTCAACCTGGTCGACGACAACAACATCAGCGCGGTGCCGGTCCAGGCGTGCGGCAACAACGTCGGTGCCGTCATCGGCGTCGTCGTGCCGGTCCTGTCGCCGCAGACCAACGACTGCACCAACGCGCCGGTCATCGACCACCCCTCCGTCAAGGGCTGATCGATCGCGTACGACGACGGCCGGCCGGAGACGTCCCTCGGGACCTCCGGCCGGCCGCGTCTCTCACCGGTCCGTCGACAGGTGCTCTTCGACCCGTCGGACCTTCTCGTGCAACTGCCCGGTGTGGCCGGGGCGGATGTCGGCCTTGAGCACCAGGCTGGTGCGGGGCGAGTGCGCGGACACCGCTTCCGTCGCGCGCTTCACCACGTCCATGACCTCGTCCCAGTCGCCTTCGACGGTCGTGAACATCGACGTCGTCTCGTGCGGCAGGCCTGATTCGCGCACGATCCGCACCGCTTCCGCGACGGCCGCGCTGACGCTGTCGCCATCACCGGAGCCGGACGGTGCCACGCTGAACGCAACCAACATTCGATCTTCCTCCTGCGAGCTGCTCGGGAAAGACTGCGATCATGCTGGATCCCATCGGCATCGTGCTCGTCGGCAGGTCGTGATGCCGAATGGTCATTCGTCCGTTCGGTGCCCGCTGCTAGCGTCGGCATCATGAGCGCCCGTAGCCCGCTGCCATTCGACCCCATCGCACGTGCGGCCGAACTGTGGTCGGAGCGGATCGGGCCATCGACGACGATGGCCGCGGTGACCAGCGTCATGCGGGTCCAGCAGATCCTGCAGTCCGCGGTCGACACGGCGCTGCGCCCGCACAACCTCACCTTCGCCCGCTACGAGGCGCTCGTCCTGCTGACCTTCTCCAGCCGCGGAAGCCTGCCGATGCGCGTCATGGGTGATCGGCTCCAGCTGCACCCCACCAGCGTCACCAACATCGTCGACCGGCTCGAGCACGACGAGCTGGTGCGCCGGGTGCCGCACCCGACGGATCGGCGCACCACGCTCGTCGAGATCACCGATGAAGGACGGGATCTGATGAAGCGCGCCACCGAGTCGGTCAACGAGATCGAGTTCGGGCTGGGCGGCGTGACCGAGCGGCAGACGCAGCAGCTCACCGAACTGCTCGGCAAGGTCCGCCACGCGGCGGGCGATTTCTGAGCCGAACCCGGCTCCACTCGGGGATCTCTCCCCGCACGCCTCCCCATCGGGTCGAGGCGCGTTCGACCACCCGCTCAGCCGCCGCACGCGCGCGCCCTGGTGCGAGGAAGGGAACCTTCCTGTCACCGGTGACAGGAAGGTTCCCTTCCTCGCGGGGGAGCGGGCGTCAGTTCAGGGTGCGCAGGACGTAGCGGACCCGGCCCCAGAACGTGGGGTCCGCGGAGTGCTGCCAGGTGAGCAGGCCGCGGCCGGTCGCCCAGCGTTCGAAGCCGACGGAGGCCAGCGGCGGCACCGAGGACACCAGTGCGAGCACGAGCACGCCGAACGACCAGCGCAGCGGGCTGAACACCACGAGGCAGGTCACGACGTAGGCGGTGAACACGAGGCCGTGGATCCAGCCTGCGACGGTGACGCCTTCGGGTAGCCCGAAGCCGTACTTGAAGACCATCGCGATCAGCAGCGCCGCCCAGGAGCACGCTTCGGCGACCGCGACGAGGCGGAACCATCCCGCGTAGGTACGGAACACCCTCAGACCGCCTTTCGGACGCGGTGCCGCTCACCGGCACCTGATTCCTCCGAGTGTGCCGGGTGCTCGTGGTCACACCGCCACCGGTGACGCCGCGGGCCTGGTGCGCGCGTGGCCGGAATGGTTCCGGAGCGGAATCGAACGGTCCGAAATCAATTCGTGACAACCTTGTCTTCCCGGTTCGCCGCGCAGTTCTGGATCAAGATCGAAAAACCGTCGAACACGGTCGCTCGCGAACGATTCCAGGTGTTCGGTTGCGCCGTTCGGCCGCATTTCTGCGGCCGTCGGCACGCAGGAATCCGGTCGAGCATTGACACCGCTGGTCCAGAGCGGTGAAATCCGCCAGATCATGACAACGTTGTCGGATTCCGGGAATGTTCGGCGAGCCACCATGAACGATGTGGCCCGTCTTGCCGGGGTGAGCATCAAAACGGTCTCCCGGGTCGTCAACGGTGAGACCGGGGTGCATCCGGGCACCGCGGGCCGCGTGCTCACCGCGATCGACCAACTCGGATTCCGCCGCAACCTCGATGCGCGCAACCTCCGGCGCGGCGCCGAAACCGGGATCGTCGGGCTCGTCCTGGAGGACGTCGCGAACCCGTTCTACTCGATGCTGACGCGCGCGGTGGAGGAAGTCGCCCGCGCTCAGGGCTGCCAGGTGCTGACCGGCTCGTCGGGCGAAGACCCTGCCAGGGAACGGGAACTGGTCACCGAATTCCTGTCCCGGCGGGTCGACGGGCTGCTGGTCGTGCCGGCCGGGGACCGGCACGGCTACCTCGCGCGGGAGATCATCACCGGCACGCCGGTCGTGTTCGTGGACCGGCCGGCGGGCGGCGTCGAAGCCGACACCGTGCTGGTGGACAACGTGGGCGGTACGGCCCTGGCCGTCCGCCACCTCGCCGGGCACGGCCACCGGCGCATCGCGTTCCTCGGCGACTCGCCGGGCATCAACACCGCCGCCGAGCGGCTGCGCGGCTTCCGGGAGGGCTGCGCGCAGGCCGGTGTCGCGTTCGACGCGGCGCTGGTGCGGATGGGCCCGCACACCGCGGATTCGGTGGCCGAGGTGCTGGCGGGGCCGTTGTGCGCCGCGACGGCCCTGGTCACCGGCAACAACCGGATCACCGTCCACGCCGTCCGCGCTCTCGCGGGGCGTCCCGGGCGGCCCGCGCTGGTGGGTTTCGACGACTTCGAACTGGCCGACCTGCTGGACCCGCCGATCACGGTCATCACCTACGACGTCCGGGAACTGGGCGCGTCGGCGGCGCGGACCGTGTACGCGCGGCTCGCCGGGGACACCACTGCGCCGCGACGACTGGTGCTGCCCACCCGGTTGTTGCCGCGGGGATCGGGGGAGGTGCCCGCGTGAACCCCCGCGCGCGGTGCCGGACCGACGTGCGCCCGCCCCGCCCCGGTGCCCCGCACCGCCTCGACCGCAGCACCCGAGCCACCTGGAAGGTCTGATGTCCGAACCGCTGTTGGAAGCCCGCGAACTCACCAAGAGGTACGGCGGGGTGGAGGCGTTGCGGGGCGCCTCCTTCACCGTGCACCCCGGCGAAGTGGTCGCCCTCATCGGCGACAACGGGGCCGGGAAGTCCACATTGGTCAAATGCCTTTCCGGTGTGGAGCAACCGGATTCCGGGCAGATCAGCGTGTCCGGGACGCCGGTGACGCTGGACTCGCCGGGCGCGGCCCGCTCGCACGGCATCGAGACGGCCTACCAGGACTTGGCCGTCGCCCCGGACCTGGACCCGGCGGCGAACCTGTACTTGGGGCGGGAAATCCGCCGCGGTGGGCTGCTCGGCAAGCTCGGGATGCTGGACAAGGCGGCCATGCGCGCCCGCGCCGCCGAGCAGTTCGCGACTTTCGGCGTTTCGCTGCCCGACCTGGACGTGCCGATCGGGGCGCTGTCCGGTGGGCAACGCCAGAGCGTCGCCGTGGCCCGGTCGGTGGCCTGGGCGGATCGCCTGGTGTTCCTCGACGAACCGACCGCGGCGCTCGGCGTGGTGCAGCGGGAACGCGTGCTCGACGTGGTGCGCCGGGTCCGCGACACCGGCATCTCGGTGGTGCTGATCAGTCACAACATGCCCGAAGTGCGTTCCGTCGCCGACCGCGTCGAGGTCTTGCGGCTGGGCCGCCGTGTCGCTCGCTTCCGCGCTGCCGACGTGAGCCTCGAAGAGCTCGTGGGAGCCATGACCGGGGCTCTGACCCAGGAGGACGAGAACTGATGTCCGCACCACAACGATCCCCCGAGGACGTCTCCGCGCCCACCGCGGATCCCGCTTCCGGCAAGACCTTCCGCACCCGGCTGGCCGCGTCGCCGACGCTGTGGACGGGTCTGGTGCTGATCGTGCTGTGCGTGCTGTTCAGCGCGGTGCGCCCGGACGCCTTCCCCACGTTGTTCAACCTGCAGACCCTGCTGGTGCAGGCGGCGCCGCTGCTGATGCTCGCGGTCGGGATGACCTTCGTGATCATCACCTCCGGGATCGACCTGTCCGTCGGATCCGTGCTGGTGTTCGCCGGCGTCGTGTCCGCGCAGACGATGGAGGCGCTCAGCGGTGGTGACGCCACCGGCGCCGGATGGGGCGTGATCCTCGTCGGGCTGGTCGTGGCGCTGCTCGGCGGTGCCGCCTGGGGCGTGCTCAACGGACTCCTGGTCGCGGTGGCGCGGGTGCCCGCGCTGATCGTCACGCTCGGCTCGTTCGGCGCGGCGCTCGGCGCGGCCCAGCTGCTCACCAACGGCATCGACGTGCGCACCGTGCCCGCCGCGCTGCGGGAGACGCTCGGCACCGGGACCTCGTTCGGCGTGGTGCCGAACCTGGTGATCCTCGCCGCGATCGTCACCCTGCTCGCGGCCTGGGCGCTGCACACCACCGCGTTCGGCAGGCACACCTACGCGATCGGCTCCAACTCCGAAGCCGCGCGCCGCGCCGGGATCAACGTGAGCAGGCACCTCGTCGCCGTGTACGCGCTGACCGGGGTGCTGGCGGGATTCGCCGGGTTCCTGTCGCTGGCCTACTTCGGCACCACCACGATCAGCGGGCACAGCAACGACAACCTCAACGCGATCGCCGCGGTCGTGCTCGGCGGCACCAGCCTGTTCGGCGGCGTGGGCACGATCCTAGGCAGCGTCATCGGCGTGTTCATCCCCGCCGTGCTCGACGCCGGCTTCGTCATGGCCGGGGTCCGGCCGTTCTGGCAACCGATCGCGGTCGGTGCCGTGCTCGTCGCCGCCGTCTGGCTCGACCAGCGGCGCCGGAGGAATCGCAACAGCCGCTGACCCGCTTTTCAGCACAACGGTGTGTGGAGGAAAAAGTGAAAATCAGGAATCAGATCATGGTCGTGCTGGCGGCGGGAACTCTGCTCGCCGGTTGCGGATCGGGTCAGATCGGGGACACCGGGGGAGCCACCACGGACCCGAACAACAAGAACCTGGCATTGCTCACCGGAATGCGTGGAGAACCGTTCTACGTCTCCATCGAATGCGCGGCGAAAGAAGCGGCGGCGGCCGCCGGGTACGAACTCAACGTGCAGGCGCCGGAGAAGTTCGAACAAGCCGAGCAGGCGCAATTGCTCAGCGGTGTCGTCAGTTCCCAGCCCGGAGCCGTGATCATCGCGCCGACCGATGACAAGGCCCTCGCCACGCCGCTGCAGCAGGCCAAGGACAACGGTGTTCAGGTCGTCGAGGTCGACACCGCGTTGGAGGACAAGTCGGTCGCGGTGACCTCGCTGTCCTCCGACAACCACGCCGGAGGGGTGCTCGCCGCGCAGACCCTCGCCGATCTCGTCGGGCAACGCACCGGCACGGTGCTCGCGCTGAACACGAAGGCCGGGACCTCCACCACCGACGAGCGCGCCCGCGGCTTCGAAGAGGAGATCGCCAAGCACCCCAACCTGCGGTTGCTGCCGACGCAGTACACCGAGAACGAGCCCGCGACCGCCGCCCAGATCGTCTCCGCGACGCTGGCCGCCAACCCCGACCTCGTCGGAGTGTTCGGCACCAACCTCAACACCGGCGAGGGCGCGGGCACCGCGCTCGCCAATGCCGGGAAGTCCGGCCAAGTGCAGCTGGTCGGCTTCGACGCCAGCCCCAAGCAGGTCGACGACCTCCGCAACGGACGCGTGCAGGCCCTGATCGCGCAGAACCCCGCGGAGATCGGCCGCGAAGGTGTCGCCCGAGCCATCGCCGCCATCAAGGGCGAACCCGTCGAACGCGAGACCAGAACGGACATGATCGCCCTCACCCGCGACTCCATGCAGTCACAAGCCCAGTACTTCTACCGCGCCACCTGCTGACCGCGGTTCTGCGAGGAAGGGAACCTTCCTGTCACCGGTGACAGAAAGGTTCCCTTCCTCGCATCCGGGCGCGCGCAGGGGCGTCACGGTGCGGAGTGGGGGTGGTGCTCGGCCGGGGGAGTGGGCCGCTGTCGGGTGAGGGTGCTGCCGGGCGCGGGGAGGTGCCGGGGCGGCGGCTGGTGCGCGCTTCGTTCGGTCAGGATCGGGCGTTGACGAACTGGCGCAGCAGGGCGTTGAACTCGTTGGCCTTCTCGCGGTTCGGCCAGTGCCCGGCGCCGGGGATCACGTGCAGCTGAGCACCGGAGATGGCGGTCGCGGCCTGCCGGGAGGAGGAGATCGGCACCGCGGTGTCCTGCTCGCCGTGGATGAACATCACGGGGCAGTTGATCTGGTCCAGGTGGGGGCCGTGGTTGACCCGCATGGCGCGCCGCCCGAGCGAGTCGCGCTGCCAGTCGGAGAACACCGATTCGCGCTGCCCGGCTTCGGCGCTGACCTCGTCGACGATGCTCTCCAGGTCGGGCACGGGCCGGTCGCCGGTGAACAGCTGCTTCGTCAGCTGCCGCCGCACCAGTCCACGATGCTTCGCCAGCAGCTTCGCGCTCACCGAGCCGACGAATTCGACTCGGGTCGCCAGGTAGCTCAGCAGGTGGTGGTCGAGCCGGGGCACCAGCCCACCGGAGCCGACGAGCACCAGTCCTCGCACGCGCCGAGGATGGCGCAGCGTGAACCCGGTGGCGATGCTGCCGCCCATGGACAACCCGACGATCATGGTGTCCCGCACCTGCCAGGCGTCGAGCAACCACCGCAGCACCTCTTCGAAGGTGCGCTGGTTGGCGCGGCCGTGCCACGGCCTGCTCCCGCCTTGACCGGGCAGGTCGGGCACGTAGACGCGGTGGTCTTCGGCGAGCACGGGAATCGTGTGCCGCCAGCTCAGCATCGCGTTGTCCAGACCGCCGCCGTGCAGCAGCACGATCGCGGGCCCAGAGGACCCCGCGCGGTAGTAGCGGATCTTGCCGGCAGGGAACTCGACGTGGTCGACCTCGACACCCTGGGGCGGGGCGGTCATCTGTACTCCTTGTTCGGGACTGGCTGGAGACGGGCGGTCCGGATCGCGGACCTGCCGTTCGTACGATCAGACGTGCGGCGGGACCGTCACGTTGCCGTACCTGAGAGGTGACGAGGGCAACGACTCCGCCGAGGACGAGCGCACCTTTTCGATCTTGCGACGGGGCGCTGGTGTTACTGGGGAGGATAGGCCCGCAGCGCAGCGGACGGGCACCACCCGCCGGGGCCCGTGCGTGGCGTGCCAGGATCGGAGCGTGAGCACCGTGTATGACTGCAACCGCCCGGACGACCGGGAAGCCGGTCTCGCCGCAGCCGCGAACACCGTCCGCGCCGGAGGGCTCGTCGTCCTGCCCACCGACACCGTGTACGGGATCGGCGCGGACGCCTTCGACTCCGATGCCGTGGGGTCGTTGTTGTCGGCCAAGGGCCGAGGACGCGACATGCCCGTTCCGGTGCTGGTCGGTTCGTGGTCGACCATCGACGGCCTCGTCCAGTCCGTGTCGCGGCAGGCCCGATCGCTGGTGGAGGCGTTCTGGCCGGGCGGGTTGTCGCTCGTGCTGCCGCAGGCGCCGTCGCTGGCGTGGGACCTGGGCGACACGCGCGGGACGGTGAACCTGCGGATGCCGCTGCACCCGGTCGCCCTGGACCTGCTGCGCGAGGTCGGCCCGATGGCCGTGTCGAGCGCGAACCGGACGGGGCACCCGCCGGCGTCCGCGGCGGAGCAGGCGCGGGAGCAGCTCGGCGAGTCGGTCGGGGTGTACCTGGACGGCGGGCCCGCCGGTGAGCCGGTCGCCTCGACGATCGTGGACCTGACCCAGCCGCAGCCGCGGGTGCTGCGGGAGGGCGCCGTGACCTTGGCGGAGCTGTCCGAGGTGCTCGGCGTCGAGGTCGAGCCCGCGGCGTGAGCCGGGCGCCGTCGCCGGTTTCCCGGTGACGGCGCGAACCCCCTTCCCCTGTCAGTGGGCGCACCGCACCGGCGATGTGCGTCCACGGCTCGGCCTGCGCGCGTCGAGCGGTGACAGGAAGGTTCCCTTCTTCGCACGGCTGGAATTCGCCGGTTCGCGCAGGCCATGAACGCGGCGCGTGCCCGGTCGCGTTCCCGGCGTGACAGGAAGGTTCCCTTGCTCGCGGCCCGCACGACCGCTCGCCGAGCCCCGGACGATCTTCGCTGTTCCGGACCGGTGGTCGTGGTGCGGCTGTTGGCCGATAGCGTTAGCCCCAGATGCGCAACGTGGACAGCGATGAGGAGCGCCGAGCTTGAAGACGCCGTTCTGGGGGCTGAACATCGACCTTCCGCGGGCCGTCGGCCCGCGAGGGTAGAGCCGCCGCCATGGACAACGCACCCCTCTGGGCTCCCGCGGGTCTCCCCGCCCGCGAGTACCTGCTTGTTCTGCTCACCGCGGCGGCGGTGACATTCCTGTTGACCGGCTTGGTCCGGTTGCTGGCGATCCGCGTGGGCGCGGTCGCCTATCCCCGCAAGCGCGACGTGCACCTGACGCCGATCCCCCGGATGGGCGGGGTGGCGATGTTCGGCGGGGTGCTCGCGGCGATGTTCCTCGCGAGCAACCTGCCTGCGCTGTCGCGGGGTTTCGAGTTCTCCAACGACGCGGTGGCCGCGCTGGTGGCCGGTGGGTTGATCGTGCTGGTCGGCGCGCTCGACGACCGCTTCGAACTGGATTCGCTGACGAAGCTGGCCGGTCAGGTGACCGCGGCCGGGATCCTGGTGCTGCTCGGTGTGCAGTGGTTCGGGTTCTGGGTGCCGTGGGGTGGCGATGAGGGGCACATGGGTCAGCTCATGGTCCTCAACAGCAACCAGGGCCAGCTGCTGACGGTGCTGCTGGTCGTCACGATGATCAACGCGATGAACTTCGTGGACGGCCTGGACGGGCTTGCCTCGGGGATCGGGTTGATCGCGGCGAGCGCGACCTGCGCGTTCTGCCTGAGCCTGCTGCAGCAGCACGGTGGCGACGTCACCGCGTACCCGCCGGCGCTGATCGCGGCGTCGATCGCGGGCGCGTGCATGGGCTTCCTGCCGTACAACTTCCAGCCGGCGCGGATCTTCATGGGCGATTCGGGTTCGATGCTGATCGGGCTGATGCTGGCGACGGCGAGCACGTCGGCGTCCGGCAAGGCCGACTACGCGGGCTTCGGCGGCAAGGACCTGCTGGCGCTGCTCTCACCCCTGCTGGTGCTGGCGGCGGTGCTGTTCGTGCCGCTGCTGGACTTGATCATGGCGGTGGTACGCCGGACGCGGGCCGGCAAGAGCCCGTTCCACGCGGACAAGATGCACCTGCACCACCGGCTGCTGGAAATCGGCCACTCGCAACGCCGCGCGGTGCTGCTCATCTACTTGTGGGCAGGCGTGCTGGCCTTCGGCGCGGTGTCGTTGACGCTGTTCAGCGCGGCCGTGGTCGGCTGGGTGGCCGGGATCGGCGTGGCGGCGGCAGCTATCATTTCGCTCATTCCGAGAATGGCCGGACGATGGCGATCCGATCGAGGGGCCTGAATGAGCGAGACGACCGAACAGCCCGCCGAGCAGGCAGCGGAGAACCCGCACGCCGCGACGGTGCGGAAGCTGGCCGACGCCATGCTGCGGACCGCGCTGTGGCCGGGTGTCGCGACGGTGCTGCTCGGCATCGTGGTGTCCGCGGTCCTCGTCGGGGCGACCGGCGCGTTCGGCGCGGTCGTCGGTGGCGCGGTGGCGTTCGGATCGTCACTGCTCACTATCTTCCTGATGCGCTGGACGGGTGGGTTGCACCCGATGTTCGTCATGGCGGTCGCGCTCGGTGGTTACGTCGGCAAGATGCTGGTGTTACTCATCGTGATGACCTTGCTGGGCGGCGTGGAAGCGATCCATCCGATGGCGCTGGCGTTGACCATGCTGGCCACCATCATGGTGTGGGCCGGCGCAGAGGTCGTCGCATTCCGGAATACCAAGATCCCGACCATCGTCACTGGTCAATGACCGTTTTGTTGACCAAGACCGGGTAGCTTCCCGAAACTTGTTACCCGCTGGTATTGTCCGCTTCGGCCTGGTCGCCCATCCGTGTGGCGACCGTCCATCCCTTACTGAACGTATCTGCGCTCACTAGGGTGGGGTCGGCGAACGTGCCAGATCGCGTATCGGGTACGTTACGTGCAAATCATGACGATTCCCCCGGCGGTGTGAACCTCGGGAGAACCGGAAGGAGCCCAGTTGGGCGCGCTGGTGCTGGCCCAAGGCGGACAGTTCGTACCGCCGGGTGCCGATGCTTTTGACCTCCCGCCGATCTTCGGCGGCGTAACCAAGCCGATGGTGCTGATCGCACTCTCGGTGGTGATCGTCGGCGCGTACTTCGTGATGGCGACCCGCAACCTGAAGCTGGTACCGGGCAAGTCCCAGTTCGTCGCGGAGTTCCTCTACGAGTTCAGCCGTAACAACATCGCGCGGGACCAGATCGGGGCGAAGGACTTTCGCAAGTTCGTCCCGCTGATCTTCGCGCTGTTCACGTTCGTGCTGGTGAACAACATCTTCGGGATCATCCCGCTGATCCAGTTCCCCACGATGTCGCGGATCGGGTTCCCGGTCGCGCTGTTCATCGTCGTGTACGTCGTGATCCACACGGTCGGTTTCGCCACGCACGGATTCCTCGGCTACTTCAAGCACGTCATGTTCCCACCGGGCGTGCCGAAGCCGATCTACGTGCTGCTCGCGCCGATCGAGTTCTTCCAGAAGTTCATCGCCCAGCCGGTCGCGCTGGCGATCCGGGTGTTCGCCGCGATGTTCGCCGGTCACCTCATCCTGCTTGTGTTCACCTTGGGCGGGGAATTCCTGCTCATGGAGGCGAGCGCGGGGCTGAAGCCGGTCTCCATCGTCGCTTTCGCCTTCTCCATTGCCTTGACGTTCGTCGAAGCCCTGATCCAGGTGCTCCAGGCCTACATCTTCGCGCTGCTGACGGCCAACTTCATCGGCAGTGCGCTGTCCTCGGAGCACTGAGAGCAAGACCAAGACCTCCGATCCGCGCGGATTGCGCGGACCGAGTTGAAAGGTAGTGAAAGTGAGCAACATCGTTCTTGCGCAGGCCGCCGAATCTGCAGCGAACATCAACCCCGGCCTGGCCGCGATCGGCTACGGCCTCGGCGCCATCGGCCCGGGTGTGGGTGTCGGTCTGATCTGGGCCGCCGTCATCAACGGCACCGCGCGTCAGCCGGAGGCCCAGGGCCAGCTGCAGGGCATCGCCTGGATCTCGTTCGTCCTGGTCGAGGTGCTCGCCCTGATCGGCCTGGTCGTGTACTTCATCGCCTCCGCAGCCTGACCTTGTTCACGGCTGGAGAGCGTTGGGAGACGTCGTGGTGAAGACACAGATGCTGTTGGCCGCGGAGGGCGGGCACAACCCCGTCATCCCCGAGCCGGCCGAGATCGTCGTCGGCCTGATCGCCTTCCTGATCCTGCTGTTCGTACTGTGGAAGTACGCGGTGCCGCGCTTCGAGAAGATCTACGCGGAGCGCAGCGAGCGGATCGAGGGCGGTATCGCCCGCGCCGAGCAGGCTCAGGCCGAGGCACAGCGGACGCTGGAGCAGTACAAGTCGCAGCTGGCCGAGGCGCGCGCCGAGGCTGCGCGGATCCGGGACGACGCGCGGGCCGAGGGCCAGCAGATCGTCGAGGAGATGCGCACCCAGGCTCAGACCGAGTCGGAGCGGATCGTCACGCAAGGCCAGAACCAGCTGGCCGCGCAGCGTTCGCAGATCGTTGCGGAGCTGCGCGCCGACCTCGGCCGTCAGGCCGTGGATCTGGCCGGTCGCATCGTCGGGGAGTCCCTTGAGGACGAGACCCGTCGTCGCGGCACCGTGGACCGGTTCCTGGAGGAACTGGACTCCACGTCGGCACCGTCCGGGTCCAGCAGGTCCTGACGGCGCCGGTGCGATGGACACGCACATGATGTGGTCCCCGAAGGTTCCCCCAGAACGAAAGGCCCTGGAGAGTTGAGCACCCTCGTGAACGCCGCGAGCCGCGACGCGCTGGCAGCCACCGAGCTGCAGCTGTTGCAGGCCACCGACGGGGCCGGGGCCGCGGAGATCACCGGCCTCGCCGACGAACTGTTCGGCGTGGCCGCCCTGCTGGGTCGTGAGTCGACCCTGCGCCGGGCGCTGGCGGACGCCTCCACCGAACCCCGTTCGCGGGAGGAGCTGGCCAAGCAGTTGCTGGCCGGCAAGCTCGGCGCCCGGGCGCTGCCCGTGGTCGTCGAAGCCGTCCGCTCCCGCTGGTCGAGCGCGAAGGACCTGGTCGGAGGTCTGGAGCGGCTGGCACGGATCGCCCTGCTGGTGCAGGCCGAACGGGCGGGCCGGCTGGACGCGGTCGAGGACGAGCTGTTCCGCCTCGGCCGCATCATCGGCGCCGAACTGGAGCTGGAGCGGCTGCTGGCCGACCCGGCCGCTGCCACCGACGGCAAGACCGCGCTGGTCGACGAACTGCTCGGCGGCAAGGTCGAACCCGTCACCCAGGCCCTGGTGCGCCAGTTGGTGGCGCACCCGCGTGGCGGACACGTCAGCGAGGGGCTGGAGGAGCTCGCGGAGCTCTCGGCCAAGCGCCGGGAGCGTTCGGTGGCGCACGTGCGGTCCGCCATCGAGCTCTCCGAGCAGCAGCAGCAGCGGCTCGCGGCCACGTTGCAGCGGATCTACTCGCGGCCCATCGCGGTCCACCTGGAAGTGGATCCTGCGGTCGGCGGCGGCCTGCTGATCAAGGTCGGTGACGAGATCATCGACGGGACGACCACGGGGCGCCTGCAGTCCCTCCGGCGCGATCTCGCCGACTGACGGCGAGGGCGCGGCCCGGACACGAACTTCCTTCCAGAACGAACCGAGAGCAGGAACGAGACATGGCGGAGCTGACGATCTCGTCGGACGAGATCCGCAGTGCGATCGAGAAGTACGTCTCCAGCTACTCCCCGGAGGTCAGCCGCGAGGAGGTCGGCGTCGTCACCGATACCGGTGACGGCATCGCCCATGTCGAGGGCCTGCCTTCGGTGATGACCGAAGAGCTGCTGGAGTTCCCCGGCGGCGTCTACGGCGTGGCGATGAACCTGGAGGCGCAGGAGATCGGCGCGGTCATCCTGGGCGAATCCGCGGGCATCGAAGAGGGCCAGGAGGTCAAGCGGACCGGCAAGGTGCTGTCCATGCCGGTCGGCGACGGCTTCCTCGGCCGCGTGGTGGACCCGCTGGGCGAGGCCATCGACGGCCTCGGCGAGATCAAGGCCGAGGCGCAGCGCGCCCTCGAGCTGCAGGCCGCCACGGTCGTGCAGCGCCAGGGCGTCGCCGAGCCGATGCAGACCGGCATCAAGGCCATCGACTCGATGACCCCCATCGGCCGCGGCCAGCGCCAGTTGCTGATCGGCGACCGCAAGACCGGCAAGACCACGGTCGCGGTCGACACGATCATCAACCAGAAGGGCAACTGGGACAGCGGTGACCCTGCCAAGCAGGTCCACTGCATCTACGTCGCGATCGGCCAGAAGGGCTCCACGATCGCCGGCGTCAAGAAGTCCCTCGAGGACGCGGGCGCGATGGAGTACACGACCATCGTCGCCGCCCCCGCCTCGGACTCGCCGGGTCTGAAGTGGCTGGCCCCCTACGCGGGTTCCGCGCTGGGCCAGCACTGGATGTACCAGGGCAAGCACGTCCTGATCGTGTTCGACGACCTCACCAAGCAGGCCGAGGCCTACCGCGCGATCTCGCTGCTGCTGCGTCGTCCGCCGGGCCGCGAGGCCTACCCCGGTGACGTCTTCTACCTGCACTCCCGTCTGCTGGAGCGCTGCGCGAAGCTCTCCGACGAGATGGGCGCCGGTTCGATGACGGGCCTGCCGATCATCGAGACGAAGGCCAACGACGTGTCGGCCTACATCCCGACGAACGTCATCTCCATCACCGACGGCCAGTGCTTCCTGCAGTCGGACCTGTTCAACGCCGGTCAGCGCCCCGCCATCGACGTCGGCATCTCGGTGTCCCGCGTCGGCGGTTCCGCGCAGATCAAGGCGATGAAGTCGGTCACCGGTTCGCTGAAGATCGACCTGGCGCAGTTCCGCGAGCTGGAGGCGTTCTCCGCCTTCGCCTCGGACCTCGACGCCGCGTCGAAGGCGCAGCTGGACCGCGGTGCCCGCCTCATGGAGCTGCTCAAGCAGGGCGCGGGCGATCCGCTTCCGGTCGAGGAAGAGGTCGTGTCGCTGTTCCTCGGCACGAAGGGCCACGTCGACACCGTTCCGGTCGGCGACGTGCGGCGCTTCGAGTCGGAGTTCCTCTCCTACCTGCGCCGCACCCACGAGTCGCTGCTCAAGGACATCGTCGAGAGCAAGAAGCTCTCCGACGACGGCCAGAAGCTGATCGTGGACTCGGTCGAGGAGTTCAAGAAGCAGTTCACGACCTCCGACGGCTCCTCACTCACGCAGGAAGCCGACGCCGAGGCCATGGACGCGGACGCGGTGGGCCAGGAAACCGTTCAGGTCAACAAGCCCGCCCCGAAGAAGTGACCGGGTAAGCCATGGCCAATCTTCGAGAACTGCGAGACCGCATCCGGTCGGTCAAGTCGATCCGGAAGATCACCAAGGCGCAGGAACTGATCGCCACGTCCCGCATCATGCGGGCTCGGACCAGGGTGGAGGCGTCCCGGCCGTACGCGGCCGAGATCACCAAGTCCCTGTCCGAGCTGGCCGGGGCGAGTTCGCTGGACCACCCGCTGCTGGTGGAACGGGACAACCCGAAGCGGGCCGCGGTGCTCGTGGTGACCAGTGACGGCGGCCAGTGCGGCGGCTACAACTCCAACGTGCTGCGCGCGGCGGAGGAACTGCAGAGCCTGCTGCGCGAGCAAGGCAAGACCCCGGTGCTGTACGTGATCGGCCGCAAGGGCGACGCGTACTACCGGTTCCGGCAGCGGCCCGTCGCGGCCAGCTGGACCGGTTTCGCCGAGAAGCCCGGCTACTCGGATGCCGCTGAAGTGGGGGAGACCCTGGTCAAGGCGTTCCTCGCGGGCGCCGACGACTACCTCGACGACGGCGGCGAGGACGGTACGCTGGGTGTGGACGAGTTGCACGTGGTGCACACCGAGTTCGTGTCGATGCTGACGCAGCGGCCCACCGTCACGCGGATCGCTCCGCTGGAGGTGGAGTACTCCGACGAGCCGAAGAAGCCGAGGTCGGTCTACGACTTCGAGCCGGACGCGGACACGTTGTTCAAGGCGTTGCTGCCGAAGTACATCAACACCCGGATCTTCGCCGGGCTGCTGGACTCGGCGGCGTCCGTCTTCGCGGCGCGTCGTACCGCGATGAAGGCGGCGACGGACAACGCGGACGAACTGATCCGCAACCTCAGCCGTGAGGCCAACCAGGCCCGTCAGGCCCAGATCACCCAGGAAATCAGCGAGATCGTCGGTGGTGTCGAGGCGCTCTCGTCAGCAGGAAGTGAGTGACATGACTGCGACTGCCACTAGCACGGCTACTGGCACCGGCCGCGTCGTCCGGGTTCTCGGCCCGGTCGTGGACGTCGAGTTCCCGCGCGACCAGGTGCCCGACCTCAACAACTCCCTCACCGTGGACATCACCGCTGAGGCCATGGCCAAGACGCTGACGCTCGAGGTCGCCCAGCACCTCGGTGACAGCGTCGTGCGCTGCGTCTCGATGCAGCCGACCCAGGGCCTGGTGCGGGGCGTCGCGGTGCGCGACTCCGGCGAGGGCATCTCGGTGCCGGTGGGCGACGTGGTCAAGGGCCACGTGTTCAACGCCCTCGGGCACTGCCTCGACGAGCCGGGCTACGCCTCGGACGCCGAGCGCTGGTCCATCCACCGCAAGGCCCCGGCGTTCGACCAGCTCGAAGGCCGCACCGAGGTGCTGGAGACCGGCATCAAGGTGATCGACCTGCTCACCCCGTACGTCCAGGGTGGCAAGATCGGCCTGTTCGGCGGTGCCGGTGTCGGCAAGACGGTGCTCATCCAGGAGATGATCCGCCGTGTCGCCAAGAACTTCGGTGGTACCTCCGTGTTCGCCGGTGTCGGCGAGCGCACCCGTGAGGGCAACGACCTGTGGGTGGAGATGGCGGAGTCCGGCGTGCTCGCCGACACCGCGCTCGTGTTCGGGCAGATGGACGAGCCGCCGGGTACCCGTATGCGGGTCGCCCTGTCGGCGCTGACCATGGCGGAGTACTTCCGCGACGTCCAGAACCAGGACGTGCTGCTGTTCATCGACAACATCTTCCGGTTCACCCAGGCGGGCCAGGAGGTGTCGACCCTGCTGGGCCGGATGCCTTCCGCGGTGGGTTACCAGCCGACGCTGGCCGACGAGATGGGTGAGCTGCAGGAGCGGATCACCTCGACCCGCGGCAACTCGATCACCTCGATGCAGGCGATCTACGTGCCCGCGGACGACTACACCGACCCGGCGCCGGCGACCACGTTCGCCCACCTGGACGCGACGACGGAGCTGTCCCGGCCGATCTCGCAGATGGGCATCTACCCGGCGGTCGACCCGCTGACCTCCAGCTCCACCATTCTGGACCCGGCCATCGTGGGCGACGAGCACTACCGCGTCGCCCAGGAGGTCAAGCGGATCCTCCAGAAGTACAAGGAACTGCAGGACATCATCGCCATTCTCGGTATGGACGAACTGTCCGAAGAGGACAAGGTGACGGTGCAGCGGGCGCGGCGCATCCAGCGCTACCTGTCGCAGAACTTCTTCGTGGCCAAGCAGTTCACCGGCCAGGACGGCTCCTTCGTGCCGGTGAAGGAGACCATCGAGGCGTTCGACAAGCTCTGCAAGGGCGACTTCGACCACTACCCGGAGCAGGCCTTCCTGTCCATCGGTGGTCTGGAGGACCTGGAGCAGGCCTACAAGAAGCTCACCGAGAAGTGAGCCCCGGTCTTCGCCGCGGCTGTCCGCCGCGGCGAAGACCTACCGGCAGCGGGTCGGGGTCCGTCACGGGCCCCGGCCTCTTTTTTCGCCTTTCCGCGAGGAAGGGAACCTTCCTGTCACCCGTGACCTGAAGGTTCCCCTCCTCGCGTCCCCCCTCCGGATGTGACGAGGCCCTGTTCGGCCCGTCATCAGAGCCCGCCTGGCGTTGGCTAGACTGCGGGCTGTACACCCGACAAAGGAGACGCGCGTGGCCAACATGTCCGTCCAGCTGGTCGCTGTCGAGCGCCGCCTGTGGTCCGGTGAGGCGACCACCGTCGTGGCCCAGACGACCGAAGGCGAGATCGGCATCCTGCCGGGGCACGAGCCGCTGCTCGGCCAGCTCGTCGAGGGTGGCGTCGTGAAGATCACGACCGTCGACGGCGACACCGTGACCGCGGCGGTGCAGGGCGGATTCCTGTCCGTCACCGCCGACGGCGTCAGCGTGCTCGCCGAGTCGGCCGAACTCGCCCAGGAGATCGACGTCGCGCAGGCTCGTGCGGATGCCAAGAGCGACGACGAGGAAGCCCGCACGAGGGCCCTGAGTCGACTTCGGGCGGCCGGGCAGTCCGTCTGACGGGCCGCGCACATGGGCTCCGCGGGCGTGTGGTCGATCATCGGTGCCGGGCTGGTGCTTGTCCTGGCCGGCGCGGCCCTGAGCGTGGTGCTGGCCGCTCGCCGGCGGCTGCGGCAGCTGCGCGCCGGTGGCATCGATGTGGCGTTGCGCCTGCGGACCGATGATCGTGGTCGCGGCTGGCACCTCGGGGTCGCGCACTACCGCGGCGAGGAGTTCACCTGGTACCGGGTGCTGAGCCTGCGTTCCGGACCGAACTGGGTGGTGAACCGCCGCGACGTGGAGATCGCGACCCGGCGGGAACCGTCGATGTCCGAGGTGTACGCCTTACCGCAGGCCGCGACCGTCCTGCACCTGACGGGGCGCGACGAGCACCTCGAGGTCGCCATGGGCGCGGACGCGTTGACCGGGTTCCTGTCCTGGTTGGAGTCGGCCCCGCCGGGCCGATCCGTGCCTTGGGCGTCCTGACCGCCCCAGCAGCACGCGCCCCCTCCAGAGGGGGCGCGTTTTTTTGTGCCCGCGTGCGAGGAAGGGAACCTTTCTGCCACGGGTGACAGAGAGGTTCCCTTCCTCGCAGGGCTTCGGGCACGCGGATGGCCTCCGCTCCGGGCGTTGGACGGGCTCCTCAGCGGTCGGCGGTCGTCCCGCCGTGCTCCGCGCACACCTCGCGGAGCAGGTCGAGGAAGACACCGGTGAGTTCGGCGGGGGAGTCCGCGGGCAGGGCGGCGTGCACCCGGCGGAACAGGGCGGGTTCGGCGAGCGCGCGGGACACGGTGCCGGGGACCTCGCCGATCGCGAGCCGGGGCAGGAAGGCCACCGCCACGCCCGCGGACACCACGGCCTGGGCGACCGCGTACGACTCCGATTCGAACGGGACTCGCGGCGTGAACCCTTCGACGCGTGCGAGCGCGTCGAGCTGCCGCCGGTTGGGCAGGTCCCGCGGCGCGCAGGCCCAGGCGTCGGCGGCGAAGTCCCGCAGCGTGCGACCGGGCGCGGCCGATGCGGTGGCGGCGTGGTGGCGTTCCGGCAGCACGGCGAGGACCGGGTCGTCGAGCAGCGGGATCAGCCGGACGCCCGCGGGGGCGCGCAGCGGTTCGTCGTACTCGGCGACCAGTGCGAGGTCGAGTTCTCGTTCGGCGACGAGCGCGTTGCCCTCGACCGGGCCGAGGTCGACGACCGAGATTTCGCTGTCAGGGCGCAGCCGGTTGAGCGCGGCGAGCGCTTCCGGGAGCAGCCGCACGCCCGCGGTGGGGAACGCGCCGATCCGCAGCCGGTTCCGATGCAGGCCGAGGTGCCGGGCGCGGTCCTCTTCGGCGTCGTGCAGCACGCGGGCGATCTGGTCGGCGTGCTCGGCCAGCCGGGCACCGAGCGGGGTCAGCCGCACCCCGTGCGGGAGGCGTTCGACGAGTCCGGTGCCCGCGGCGCGTTCGAGCCGGGCGAGCTGCTGGGAGACGGCGGGCGGTGTGCGCCCGGTGAGTTCGGCGGCGCGCGTGATGCTGCCGCCGTCGCGCAACGCGATCAGCAGCAGCAGCTTCGCCGGGTCCATGAAGTTCTACTTTAGGCGCACGAAGTTCGAGTAACTGGCGGTGAACGCCTCGGCTCGGAAAGACTGGCCGCATGAAGGACGCGTCTCCCGGCAGCGGGCAGTTCACGATCACCCCGGAAGCGATCGACGGTGCGGACTCGCGCGCCGCGCTGGAGCAGTACGTCGGCGAGCTGGCGCGGTTGTTCCCCGCTGGTTTCGATCCGGGCCGGGCCGCGCCGCCCGAGCCCGGTGACTTCACACCGCCGCGGGGCTACTTCCTGCTGGTGCGCGATGCGGCCGGCGAGGCCCGCGGCTGCGGCGCGGTGCGGGTCGCGGAAGGCGGGTTCGCGGAGATCCGCCGCATGTGGATCTCGCCCGCGCTGCGCGGGCAGGGCGCGGGGCGGGCGTTGCTGGCCGATCTCGAACTGCACGCGAGCAAGCTGGGCTGCGAGGTGGTCCGGTTGGACACGGCCGCGGAGCTCCGGGCCGCCCGGTCCCTGTACGCCTCGGCCGGTTACGTGGAGATCCCTGCGTACAACGACAACGAGTACGCCCGCCACTGGTTCGAGAAGTCGCTGGTGTGACCGCTCGTAAGCTGGTCCCGTGCACATCGAGATCGCGGAGTTCGACCACCCCGCCGTGCAGCGGCTGATCGCGGAGGTCCAGCAGGAGTACGTGGCCCGCTACGGACGCCAGGACGAGACCCCCATCGGATCCGAGCAGTTCCGCGCCCCGCACGGGATGTTCCTGCTCGGCCGCGTCGAAGGGGAACCCGTGGCCATCGGAGGGTGGCGGGCGTACGACCCGGCGGAACCGGAATTCGAGGACGGCGACGTCGAGCTCAAGCGCATGTACGTGGCGCCGCGGGCGCGCGGCCGCGGCCTCGCCCGCCGGATGCTGGCGGAGTTGGAGGAGCGGGCCGTGGCGGCCGGGCACAAGCGGGTGCTGCTGGAGACCGGCGACCGGCAACCGGAGGCCATCGGCCTCTACCGGGCGTCCGGCTACCTCGACATCCCCGCGTTCGGGCCCTACCGCGACGACCCGGCTTCGGTGTGCTTCGCGAAGGCCTTGTGAGCCGCTAGGCGCCGCCGCCCGGACGCCACAGCACGTCGCCGTCGGGATTGGCGACGCGGGCGAGGATGAACAGCAGGTCGGACAGCCGGTTGAGGTACTTCGCGGCGAGCGCGTTGCTGCGGTCGGCGTCGGCTTCGAGCAGGCCCCACGCGGCGCGTTCCGCGCGCCTCGCCACGCAGCGGGCCTGGTGCAGCAGCGCGCCACCGGGAGTGCCGCCGGGCAGGATGAACGAGTTCAGCTTCGGCACCCGCGCGTTGTACTCGTCGCACCAGGCCTCCAGCCGGTCGACGTAGGCCTGGGTGACGCGCAGCGGCGGGAACTCGGGGTTCTCGACGACGGGGGTGGACAGGTCGGCGCCCACGTCGAACAGGTCGTTCTGCACCCCCCGCAGCACCTCGACGATCGCCGGCTCGAAGGTCGCGGTGGCCAGCGCCACGCCGAGCACCGAGTTCGTCTCGTCCACCTCGGCGTAGGCGACCAGGCGCGGGTCGGTCTTGCTGACCTCCGAGTTGTCGGAGAGCCGCGTCGTGCCCCCGTCGCCGGTCCGCGTGTAGATCTTCGTCAGGTGTACGGCCATGCCCCCAGCCTAGGTGCTGCGCCGCGTCGTGATCGGTGCGAGGAAGGTCGCCTTTCGGTCACCGGTGACAGGAAGGTTCCCTTCCTCGCACCGCTGCGCGTAGCGCACCCGCCACGGACGGGGCCGTGCCAGGGCCGTAACCTGCTGTTCGTGAGTGAGCACTTCCGCGTGCACGGCGGAGCGCGGCTCGTCGGCGAAGTCGACGTGGTCGGCGCGAAGAACAGCGTGCTGAAGCTGATGGCGGCCGCGTTGCTGGCCGAGGGCACGACGACGATCACGAACTGCCCGGAGATCCTGGACGTCCCGCTGATGGGGGACGTGCTGCGCAGTCTGGGCTGCGAGGTCGTGATCGAGGGCCGCACCGCGTACATCACGACGCCCGCTGAGATCAGCCACGAGGCGGTCTCGCCGTCGATGGGCAAGCTCCGCGCGTCGGTGTGCGTGCTCGGTCCGCTGGTGGCGCGGTGCCGCAAGGCGGTGGTGACGCTGCCGGGCGGCGACGCGATCGGTTCGCGCCCGCTGGACATGCACCAGAGCGGGTTGCGCCAGCTCGGCGCGACGAGCCACATCGAGCACGGTGCGGTCGTGGCCGAGGCGGAGAACCTGCACGGCGCGCAGATCTGGCTGGACTTCCCGAGCGTGGGGGCCACGGAGAACATCCTGATGGCCTCGGTGCTCGCCGAGGGCACCACGATGATCGACAACGCCGCGCGGGAGCCGGAGATCGTTGATCTGTGCGTGATGCTGCAGCAGATGGGCGCGAAGATCGAGGGCGCGGGCACCTCCACGCTCACGGTGCACGGCGTGTCCTCGCTCAAGGCCGTGGAGCACCGGGTCATCGGTGACCGCATCGTGGGCGCGACGTGGGCGTTCGCCGCGGTGGCCACGCAGGGCGACATCAAGGTGCGCGGCGTGGACCCGCACCACGTGAACCTGGTGCTGGAGAAGTTGCGCAGCGCGGGTGCCGAGGTCGTCGTGGGCGACGAGGAGTTCCGCGTGGTCGCCGACCGGCGTCCGCTGGCGGTGGACTACGTGACGTTGCCGTACCCGGGTTTCGCGACGGACCTGCAGCCGATGGCGCTGGCGCTGTCCGCGGTGGCCGACGGCACGTCGATGATCACGGAGAACCTCTTCGAGTCCCGGTTCAGGTTCATCGAGGAGCTCGTGCGGATGGGCGCGGACGCGCGCACCGACGGGCACCACGCGGTGGTGCGCGGGCTGGAGCGGCTCTCCAGCGCGCCGGTGTGGGCTTCCGACATCCGCGCGGGTGTCGGCCTGGTGCTGGCCGGGTTGTGCGCCGACGGGATCACCGAGGTGTGGGACGTGTTCCACATCGACCGCGGGTACCCGAACTTCGTGGAGAACCTGCGGGGGCTGGGCGCCTACATCGAGCGCGTCACGGACTGAGGAGCTCAGCCGCTCTCGAACGCCACCCGGATGCCGAGCCCGACCATCACGGTGCCGGTGATCCGTTCCAGGGCGAGCCGGACGCGCCTGCGGCTGAGCAGTCCTCGCAGGCCGCCGACCAGCCACGACGCCAGGCGCCAGTAGACGAGCGCGACGCCCAGGAATGCCAGGGTGAGGATCATCGAGGTCGCCGTGCGCGGTTCGCCCGGCGAGATGAACTGCGGCAGCAGCGTCAGGAACAGCAGGATGATCTTCGGGTTGAGCACGTTGCTCACCAGGCCCTGCCGGAACGCCGCGCGCCGGGTCAGCACACCGCTGCCCGCGGCGGCCGCGGGCAGGTCGGTGGCCGGTTCGCCGCGGTCCCGGACGCTCTTCCACAGGGTCGTCGCGCCGAGCCACACCAGGTACGCCGCGCCCGCGATCTTGAGCGCCGTGTAGGCGACGGCGGAGGCCGCCAGCAGCGCCGACAACCCGGCCACCGAGATCGCCGCGTGCACCAGCAGCCCCGTGCAGCAGCCGAGGCCCGTCCACCACATCCCGGCCGTTCCGCCGCGGATGCTGTTGCGCAGGCCGAGCGCGGTATCGGGGCCGGGGGCGAGGGTCACCACGATCACGAACAGCACGAAGGGAACGAGTTGAGCGGGCACTCGCGCAGAATAGGGACGCGGGCCCGGTGGCGTCACGTGATTTCCGGGCGCAGCGACGCCCGCCACAGTCCGCGGCCCGAGCGTTTGGTCAGGGCTTGCGGCACACGGCCGCGTAGCTCGCGGCGCGCTCGGGGTCCGGTCCGACGTCCTCTTCGGAGTCCGGTCGCCACTGCGGGGTGAAGACCACTCCCGGTTCCAGCACGTCGAAGCCGCCCAGCATCGCGCTGATCTGCTCCGCGGTCCGCAGCGTCGCCGGCGTGGACGTGCACTGGTACAGCTCGCCCGCGGCGTCGAGTTCCGGCAGCTGGTCGGCGGTGCAGTGCGACAGCGCCAGGTAGCTCCCCGGTGCGAGCAGCTCGCGGTAGCGGCCGAGCAGCCCCACGGGGTCCTCCCGGTCCGGGATGAAGTGCAGCATCGCGAGCATCGTCACCCCGATCGGCCGGTCCAGGTCGAGCACCCGGGTCAGCTCCGGAACGCCCAGCAGCTGCTCGGGGTCGCGCATGTCGCCCTGCACGATCTCGGCGCGGGCGTTGTGCTGCAGCACGAGCTGGCTGTGCGCGATGGCGACGGCCTCGTTGTCCACGTAGACCACGGTGGACTCGGGGTCGAGCCGCTGCGCGATCTCGTGCACGGAGCCCGCGGTCGGGATGCCGGAGCCGATGTCGAGGAACTGCCGCACGCCCCGGTCCAGGTAGAAGCGCACGACGCGCTGCAGGAACAGCCGGTTGAGCCGTGCGTATTCGCGCGCTCCGGGGAAGATCTCCAGGGCGCGCTGCGCGAACTCGCGGTCGACCGCGAAGTTGGCCGAGCCGCCCAGGAAGTAGTTGTAGATGCGGGCGGCGCTGGGCCTGGTCAGGTCTGCCCGGACCGGTTTCCAGCTAGGTCTGTTGCTCACCCGGTGGCACCTCGCTGATCATGGCCGAGTCGGGCATTGGTCCGATCGTGGACCAATGATCAACTTTTGCCAAGTGGAATCCGCGAACTTCACGTTTTTCGTTCGTGCAAGCACAACAGCAGGTATCCGGCGATGGACTGGGCGTCGGTCACCTCGCCGTCCCGGATCATGCGTTCGACCTCCGCGCGGTCGAACCACGCCGCCCGCATGTCCTGCTCCTCGAGCTCCCGCTCATGCTCCCCGGCGGTGAGGCCGGTCGCCAGGAACACCCTGCCGCGCTGGCTGGACATGCCCGGAGCGACGTCCAGCCGCCCCAGGTCGGTCAGCCGCGCCGCGCGCAACCCGGTCTCCTCCCGGAGTTCGCGGGCGGCGAGCTCCGCGGTCTCCACCTCCGCCCGGTCCGGCGCGGTGCCCTGCGGGAACTCCCAGCGGCGCATGCCCAGCGGGTAGCGGAACTGCTCGACCAGGTGCAGCCGGTCCCCGTCCATCGGGATGATCAGCGCGTAGTCCGGTTTGTCCACCACGCCGTAGATCCCGTCGGAGTCGTCGGCGCGGCGGATGCCGTCCTCCCGGACCGTCATCCACGGGTTGGCGTAGACCTCGCGGCTGCTCGTCGTGCGCATGAGCCCATGGTCCTACGCCTCGCTCCGGACCGATCGCGCGGCAGGCGAGGAAGGGAACCTTCCTGTCACCCCGGCCGCGCCCGTCAGGCGCTCTCCGCCCGGTTGAGCTTCGAGCGGCGCACGCCGTAGCCGAGGTACACGGCGAGGCCGACGGCCGTCCAGATCCCGAAGACCAGCCAGGTGACCCAGTCGAGCCCGAGGATGAGGTACGCGCACAGCGCCACGCCCAGCAGCGGGACCCACGGCATCAGCGGCGTGCGGAAGGACCGGTCCAGGTCGGGTTTGCGCCGCCGCAGCACGATCACGCCGACGTTGACGATCCCGAAGGCCACCAGGGTCCCGATGCTCGTCGCGTCGGCGAGGCTGCTCAGCGGGACCACGGACGCGAGGATCGCCACCAGCACGCCGACGATCATGGTGTTGTGCGCGGGCACGGCGCGGCGGTTGACCGCGGACAGCTTCGCGGGCATCAGCCCGTCGCGGGACATCGACACCAGGATCCGGGTCTGCCCGTACAGGACGGTCAGCACCACGGAGGCGATCGCGACGACGGCGCCGAACGCGAGCAGCACCGCGGGCCAGCCCTGACCGGTGACGATCTCCAGCGCGGTCGCGAGCGAGGCCTCGGAGCCGCCGAGCACGTCGGTGCCGACCGCGCCCACGGCGGCGAAGGCCACCACCACGTAGACGAGGGTGACGATGACCAGCGAGAGCATGATCGCCCTCGGCAGGTCCCGCTTCGGGTTCCGCGCCTCCTCACCTGCGGTGGAGGCGGCGTCGAACCCGATGAACGAGAAGAACACCGCGGACGCGCCCGCCGAGATGCCCGCGATGCCGAGCGGCGCGAACGGCGTCAGGTTCTCCGAGCGGAACGCGGTGAGCGCCACGCAGACGAAGAACACCAGCACGGCCAGCTTGAGCAGGGTGGTGAAGGTGGTGACCGCGGCGCTCTCCCGCACGCCCATCATCAGCACGGCCGTGGCGAGCAGCACCACGATGACGGCGGGCACGTTCACGATGCCGCCTTCGCCCGGGGGCGCCGACAGCGCGTCGGGGATGGTCATGCCGAGGGTGCCGCGCAGGAACTCGTTGAGGTATCCGCCCCAGCCGACGGCGACCGCGGCGACCGACACGCCGTACTCCAGCAGCAGGCACCACCCGCAGATCCAGGCGACGAGTTCGCCGAGGGTCGCGTAGGCGTAGGAGTACGCCGAGCCGGACACCGGGACGCTGCCGGCGAGTTCGGCGTAGGACAGCGCCGAGCACAACGCGGCCAGGCCGGCCAGCACGAACGACACGATCACGGCGGGTCCGGCGGCGGGCGCGGCTTCGGCCAGCACGACGAAGATCCCGGTTCCCAGGGTCGCGCCGACCGACAGCGCGACCAGCGGTAGTAGCCCCAGGGTGCGGCTCAGCGCGGTGTGCGAGCTTTCGTCGGTGAGGCGCTCGACCGGTTTGACGCGGGAGAACAACTGGGCGTACGACACGAGAACGCACGGTAGACCTGCCGGTCCTAGTGATCTTCGTGAGGTTTGCCGGGGCACTACCGGCATGGGTGCTCGACATCGTGATCGGCGCCCGTACCCTGTGCCGGGTGCGTCTTGTCATCGCTCGCTGCAAGGTCGATTACGTCGGCCGCCTCACCGCGCACCTGCCCGTCGCCCAGCGCCTGCTGCTGGTGAAGTCCGACGGGTCGGTCTCGGTGCACTCCGACGACCGCGCCTACAAGCCGTTGAACTGGATGAGCCCGCCGTGCTGGCTGATCGAGGACCCCGGCGTGTGGACGGTGCAGAACAAGGCCGGCGAGAAGCTGGTGATCAGCATCGAAGAGGTGCTGCACGACTCCAAGCACGAGCTGGGCCCGGAGCCGGGTCTGGTCAAGGACGGCGTCGAGTCGCACCTGCAGCAGCTGCTCGCCGAGCACGTCACGACGCTCGGCGACGGGTGGTCGCTGGTGCGCCGCGAGTTCCCGACGGCGATCGGCCCGGTGGACCTGATGTGCCGGGATTCGGGCGGTGCCAGCGTCGCGGTCGAGATCAAGCGGCGCGGCGAGATCGACGGCGTGGAGCAGTTGACCCGCTACCTGGAACTGCTGAACCGGGACCCGCTGCTGTCGCCGGTGACCGGGGTGTTCGCGGCTCAGCAGATCAAGCCGCAGGCCCGGACGCTGGCGGAGGACCGCGGCATCCGGTGCGTGACGCTGGACTACGACCAGCTGCGCGGGATCGAGCCCGACGAGTTCCGGCTGTTCTGAGCCCCTCCTGCGGGGCGGTGGCGGGTTCCGCCGTCGCTCCGCGGCCGTGAGGTCGTCGATTCCGGCGCGGCTGACGCGCCTGTGCATGTCGAACACGTGTTCACCCTGCTGAGTGATGATTTCCGCCGCAGCGCGCGGAACACTGGAGACATGATCGCTTCATCGGTGTTCCTCGACGTGTCCGCGCTCGCGCTTCGCGCTGGTCGGCCGCCTCTTCCGGGCGGAGTAGCCGCCCTTCTGCGTCCGGGTCCTGCCGGTCGGCTTCGCCTTGCGGTGCGGCGGATCGCCGGGGTCTCCGGCGGTCCCGCGCGGGCGCCTGCCGGTCGTGCTCGCCCGTACCGCGACTCGGGTTGATTTTCGTTTTCTCCTGTGGACTGCGCTGTGATCGCGTGGTGGATTCCGTGTCCTGATCCGGTCCGCGAAACGCGGTGTCGTTTCTTGTTGGGCCGAGACGGCGTCTGACTGTCCGTGACGTTTCCGCTGCTCGGAGGAGTGGTGGTTGCGCCGAAAGTTGACACCCAACGAATTGGTATCGGTCCAGTGTGAGCGGTCCCACTGTGCGGTAGTGTCCGTCTGCCGCCGATCGGGTGGTGATTATCGTTGGACTTTGTTGGGTCTGGAGGTGGGGTAGCCGTGGACGTGCTAGCCCAAGAAGAGTTGCGGCTCGATGCCGGCGCGGTCGACTACGTGCTGCTCGCGCTGTACTTCGTGTTCGTGCTCGGCATCGGCTATCTCGCACGGCGCTCGGTCTCCACGAGCCTGGACTTCTTCTTGTCCGGGCGCGCGCTGCCGGCGTGGGTGACGGGGTTGGCCTTCATCGCGGCCAACCTGGGCGCGATCGAGATCATCGGCATGTCGGCCAACGGTGCCGAGTACGGCATGCCGACCATGCATTACTTCTGGGTCGGCGCGGTCCCGGCGATGCTGTTCCTCGGCATCGTGATGATGCCGTTCTACTACGGCTCGAAGGTCCGCAGCGTTCCCGAGTTCATGCTGCGGCGCTTCGGCAAACCGGCGCACCTGGTCAACGGCATCAGCTTCGCGCTCGCGCAGGTGCTCATCGCCGGTGTCAACCTGTACCTGCTGGCCAGCATCGTGAACGTGCTGCTCGGCTGGCCGCTGTGGGTGTCGGTGATCGTGGCCGCCGCGATCGTGCTGACCTACACCGCGCTCGGCGGGTTGTCCGCGGCGATCTACAACGAGGTGCTGCAGTTCTTCGTGATCGTCGCCGCGCTGCTGCCGCTGACCCTGGTCGGGCTGCACAAGGTCGGCGGCTGGGAAGGCCTGGTCGACAAGGTCAGCGCCAGCCCGGGCGGAGCCGAGCAGCTCTCGGCGTGGCCGGGCACCGAGCTCACCGGGTTCACCAACAGCTTCCTGAGCGTGCTGGGCATCGTGTTCGGCCTCGGCTTCGTGCTGGCCTTCGGCTACTGGACGACGAACTTCGTCGAGGTCCAGCGGGCCATGGCCTCCAAGAGCATGTCCGCGGCCCAGCGCACCCCGATCATCGGCGCGTTCCCGAAGCTGCTGATCCCGTTCATCGTCATCATCCCCGGCATGATCGCCGGCGTGGCGGTGCAGGAACTGGTCGTGTTCAAGGCGACCTCCACGGGCAACGTCGACTACAACGACGCGATCCTGCTGCTGATGCGGGACCTGCTGCCCAACGGCATCCTCGGCGTGGCGCTGGCAGGTCTGCTCGCCTCGTTCATGGCCGGTATGGCGGCGAACCTGAGCTCGTTCAACACGGTGTTCACCTACGACATCTGGCAGTCCTACATCAAGAAGGACGAGTCGGACCAGTACTACCTGAACATGGGTCGCTGGGTGACCGTCGGCGCCACCGTCATCGCGATCGGCACGGCGTTCATCGCGTCCGGCTACGAGAACCTGATGGACTACCTGCAGCAGCTGTTCTCGTTCTTCAACGCGCCGCTGTTCGCCACGTTCATCCTCGGTATGTTCTGGAAGCGGATGACCCCGACCGCGGGCTGGCTCGGCCTGGTGCTCGGTACCGCGTCCGCGGTCGCCGTGTTCGCACTCGCCGAGACCGGGGTCCTGGACCTGCCGGGTCAGGGCGCGAGCTTCGTCGGTGCCGGTGCGGCGTTCGTGGTGGACATCGTGGTCAGCGTGCTGGTCAGCATCGTGACCCGGCCGAAGCCGGACGAGGAACTGGTCGGCCTGGTGTACTCGCTGACACCGCGGACGAAGCTGAAGGCAGCGGCCTCCGGCGAGGACGCGGGCTGGTACCGCAAGCCCGGCTTGATGGCGGGCATCGTCCTGGTGATCACCATCGTGCTCAACATCGTCTTCGGCTGACCGGAGGAACCCCATGGCTACTGAGACACCCAAGCGCACTGCGGGCGCCTTCGACATCCGGTTGATCATCGCTGTGCTGTTCTTCCTGTACGGCCTGGTGCTCACCGTCCTCGGTGCCACCGCGAGCGCCGAGGACGTGGCGAAGGCCGCCGGGATGAACATCAACCTGTGGAGCGGGCTCGGCATGCTCGTGTTCGCCGTCGCGTTCGCCCTGTGGGTCCGGTTGCGGCCCCTGATCGTTCCCGACGGCTCCACCGAGGAGAGTGCCGCCGAGCACTGACCTCGCCCGTTCCGGTCCTCGCGGTCCGGAACGCGGCGGCACCGCGCGGCGTCGTCGATCGTGGCTTCGGCTCGATCGGCGGCGCCGCGTTCGCGTGCCCAGGACGAATTCGCCGTTCGCAGGCGGAGAATGACCGGTTCCGGACCGGCCGGGCGGGTTCGCTGGCTACTGTGATCGCGTGTCCAGACTCGTGACCTTGACCGCGACCCTGCTCGTCCTGCTCACCGCCGCAGGCTGCGCCACCGGCATGGGGAGGGCGACGTCGCAGCGGGAGACCGTGCCGGTCGTCGAGTTCGACGTGGACGCGGACGCGGTCTTCGACGACGCGTTCGCGCCGGACCGGTTGCGCTCGGTCGACCCGTGCGCGGCACTGCGCTCCGCCGGGCTGGAGCAGTACGGCGAGCCCGCCTCGGACACCCGGGGCGAGTTGGGGTCCTGCTCGAACTTCATGAAGGACCACGACGGCGAGCAGTTCAACGCCACGCTGTACCTGGACAACGACGTCTACAACGTCGACACCCACCGCATCGGCGGGTTGCCGGGCGAGGTGCTGCCCGAGGACGAGACGTGCTTCGTCCGCGCCGCCTACCAGGGGTCCGGCGCCGACGTCCTGGGCACCCGCCACGGCATGCAGGTCCAACTGCTCAGCGATGGGGCGACCGACCCGTGCTCGGCCGCGGTGCAGATCATGACCAGGATCGTCGACACCCTCCGCACCGATCCGCCGATCGGCGGCGGCGGGGGATCGATCGCCTCCTACGACCCGTGCGCGATGCTCAACCCCGTCGAGGCCCGCGACGCGCTGGCCGGCGCCACCGCGCCCGCCGTTGCCCGCGGCCTGTTCCGGTGCGGCTGGACCCCGGAGAACGGGGTGTCGGCGAACGTGCGCTTCGGATCGGGCCGGGTGGAGACGGGCCCGGTCCCGCCGGCCGACCTGGGCGGTCAGTTCGCCTCGGTGCTGCCGGGAGCCACCCCGGGGACCTGCCGGGTGCAGTGGGAGAACCGGGGCGTCGCCAAGCCGTCCGGGGACGACGAGCTCGTCGAGGTGTCGGTGAGCAACGCCGGGCGGATCCCGCTCGACCCGTGCGCGAACGCGATCGGTGCCGCTCGCGCGGCGCGGGCGAAACTCCCGCGGGGGTGACCCGTCGGCGTGCGGTGGATCACCGCGGGTGGCTGTCGGTCGTCCGGGCACGCGACTCAGCGCACCCGGGCCGGCACGGCCCGCGAAGAGTCGTGAGCACCGGTCGTAGCCGATTCGCGACGCTGATGACGAACTTCGCGCCGTTCACATGTGATTGCCCGCTTTCGACCCGAGTACCTGCCGCCGCGCCCGGTATTTCCGTAGGCTGCCGAATTACAACGACCATTGAAACGGTGGGAGGCAGCCCATGACCCGGACCGCCAACGGCGACGCCGACACGATTGCCGGAGCGGCCTCAGCGCAGTCGTTCGACTCGCTCGATCCGCGGACCGGCGAGGTCGTGGGACGGTATCCGCTGCACGACGCCACCGAGGTCAACGAGATCGTGGAATCGGCCCGCGTGGCCGGTCGGTGGTGGGCGGAACTCGGCTTCGCGGAACGGAAGAAGCGCCTCGACCAGTGGCGCGCCCGGCTGGTGCGCGGGATCGACGAACTCGCCGGGGTGATCTGTTCGGAGACCGGCAAACCGCTCGACGACGCCCGGCTGGAACTGGTCCTCGTCATCGACCACCTGCACTGGGCCGCCAACAAGGCGGAGAAGGTGCTGCGCCGCCGCAAGGTCGGCTCCGGCGTGCTGATGGCGAACCAGGCCGCCACCGTCGAGTACCTGCCGTTCGGCGTCGTCGGTGTGATCGGCCCGTGGAACTATCCGGCGTTCACACCGATGGGCTCGATCGCCTACGCGCTCGCCGCGGGCAACTCCGTGGTGTTCAAACCGAGCGAGCTCACCCCCGGCGTCGGCCGCTGGCTGGTGGACAGCTTCGCCGAGATCGTGCCCGAGCACCCGGTGCTGGCGCTGACCACCGGTTTCGGCGAGACGGGTGCCGCGCTGTGCGCTTCGGGCGTGGACAAGGTGGCGTTCACCGGGTCGACCGAGACGGGCAAGCGCGTGATGACGGCGTGCGCGCAGACGCTGACCCCGGTCCTCGTGGAGTGCGGCGGCAAGGACGCGTTGATCGTCGATGCCGACGCCGACCTGCGGGCCGCGGCGGAGGCGGCCGTGTGGGGCGGCATGTCCAACGCCGGCCAGACCTGCATCGGCGTGGAACGGGTGTTCGTCGTCGAGGCCGTCGCCGACCGGTTCCTCGAACTCGTCGCCGAACGCGCCAAGAAGCTCCGCCCCGGTGGCGAGCCCGGCGCCGACCTGGGGCCGATCACGATGCCCTCGCAGGTCGAGGTGATCCGCAGGCACGTCGACTCGGCCTTGGACGCGGGAGCGCGCGCGGTGATCGGCGGCAAGGACTCGGTGCGCCCGCCGTTCGTGGAACCGGTGGTGCTGGTCGACGTCCCCGCCGACTCGGAGGCCGCCGTGGAAGAGACGTTCGGCCCGACGATCGTCGTCGAACGCGTCCACGACGCGGAGGAGGGCGTGGCGCGCGCCAACCAGGGCCGCTACGGCCTCGGCGGCACCGTGTTCTCGCGCTCCCGCGGCGTCGAGCTCGCGCGGAAGCTGCGCTCCGGGATGGTCGCGGTCAACTCGGTGATCTCGTTCGCGGCCGTTCCGGCGTTGCCGTTCGGGGGTGTCGGCGACTCCGGGTTCGGCCGCATCCACGGTGAGGACGGGCTGCGCGAGTTCAGCCGCCCGCAGTCGATGACCCGCACCAAGTTCCGCATCCCGCTGAACCCGATGACCTTCGCCCGCTCGAAGGGCACGGTCGGCGCCGTCGTGCGGCTGATCCGCCTCACCCGAGGCCGCTGAACCACCCCCCGAGGAGGGGAGCTTTCCGAACCGAACCGAGCCCGCGCTGCGGGCCGGCCCGGTCGCGCCTTCGGTGGCAGGAAGGTTCCCTTCCTCGCACGGCGTGCCGGGCGATGGCGGTGGGAGTGACAGAAAGGTTCCCTTGCTCGCGCCGGTGGCAGGAAGGTTCCCTTCCTCGTCACGCGACGGCCGGGGCGGCTGGAGCCGCGCCGTGCTGGGCTGCGCGCCCCGCTCGCGGATGGCAGGAAGGCGACCTTCCTCGGCTCGGTGACAGGAAGGTTCCCCTCCTCTCCGGCAGGGCGTTGTGGCCGGTGGCGGGTGGGGTGCCACGTGCAGGGCATGTGCTGTGCGGGGCGTGATCGGAATGTGGCCGTCCCCGCGTAACCTGCCCGCTCGGAGTGATCGAATGTGCGCTCCGGAGTGGGAGGTTCCGCCCGGTTCGGATCGGCGCGAGGATGCGATGAGGCGGCTCTTGCGGGCACATTCGGTCCGGGAGTCCGTACGTTCCCGCGAGCCCGGTCGTCGAGCAGGTGGCGCCGCGGTCGCGAACCGGCGGCAAGGAGGCCAACGGTGAAGAAGATCATCAACGATCCGGCGACGGTGGTCGGCGACGCGTTGCAGGGCATGGCCGCCGCGCACCCGGAGCTGCTGCGGGTCCGCACCGATCCCGCGTTGATCGTGCGCGCGGACGCGCCGGTGACGGGGAAGGTCGCGTTGATCTCCGGTGGCGGGTCGGGGCACGAGCCGCTGCACGGCGGGTTCGTCGGCGCGGGCATGCTCACCGCGGCCGTGCCGGGAGCCGTGTTCACCTCGCCGACGCCGGACGCGGTGCAGGCGGCGATCAGCGAGACCGAGTCGGGTGCGGGCGCGCTGCTGGTGGTGAAGAACTACACCGGTGACGTGCTGAACTTCGAGACGGCCGCGGAGCTGGCCGGGCTGGAAGGCGCGGACGTGCGCGCGGTCATCGTCGACGACGATGTGGCGGTGAAGGACTCCACGCACACCGCGGGGCGGCGCGGGGTCGGCGGCACCGTGCTCGTGGAGAAGATCGTCGGCGCCGCCGCTGAGCGCGGCGAGAGCCTGCAGCGGTGCGAGGCGATCGCCCGGCGAGTGGTGGGGCAGGTGCGGTCGATGGGCGTGGCCCTGACCGGGCCGACGGTCCCGCACGCGGGCGAGCCGAGCTTCACGCTCAGCGAGGACGAGATGGAGATCGGCATCGGCATCCACGGCGAGCCGGGCAGGCGGCGCCTGCCGATGGACAGCGCCGACGGCATCGTCGAGAAGCTGCTGGAGCCGATCTTGGAGGACCTGCCCTTCGCGGAGGGCGACGACGTCCTGCTGTTCACGAATTCGATGGGCGCGACGCCGCTGATCGAGCTGTACGGGGCGCACGGCATCGCGGAGCGGCTGCTGGCCGAGCGCGGTGTCCGGGTGCGCAGGCGGCTGGTCGGCCCGTACACGACGAGCTTGGACATGCAGGGCATGAGCCTGACGTTGCTGAAGCTCGACGAGGAGCTCACCGAACTGTGGGACGACCCGGTGCGCACCGCCGCACTGCACTGGTGACTAGGACGGGTGGACTAGATGGGTTGCACGGCAACGGACGTGATCGGCGCGCTGCAGGCGGGCGCGGCGGCGGTCTCCGCGCATCGGGATGAGCTGATCCAGCTGGACAGGGTGATCGGCGACGCCGACCACGGCGAGAACATGGATCGGGGTTTCCGCGCGGTCGTGTCGAAGCTGGACACGGCTGTGCCGGAGACGCCGGGTGCGGTGCTCAAGCAGGTCGCGACCACGTTGATCTCGACGGTCGGTGGCGCGTCCGGTCCGCTCTACGGCACGGCTTTCCTGCGCGCCGCGGCGGCGGTGGGCGATGCGCCGGAGCTGGACGGTCCGGCGGTGGCTGCGGCCTTGCAGGCCGGGTTGGACGGTGTCGTCGCCCGCGGCAAGGCCGTGGCGGGGGACAAGACGATGGTGGACGCCCTGATCCCGGCGGTGGATGCGGCGAAGGCGGCCGCCGCCGACGGCGCCGGTCCCGCCAGGGTGCTGGAGGTGGCGGCGCAGGCCGCGCATTCCGGGGCGCAGGCCACCGAACCGCTCGTCGCCCGCAAGGGCCGGGCTTCTTACTTGGGAGAACGCAGCGCGGGGCATGTCGATCCGGGTGCCCGGTCGACCGCGTTGCTGCTGTCCGCGTTCGTCGAATCGAGGTCCGTGTGATGAGTGTCGGCCTGGTCATCGTCTCGCACAGCGAGCGGCTCGCCGCCGGTGTGGCGGAGCTCGCCGCGCAGATGGCGCCGGACGTGCGGGTCGTGCCCGCGGGTGGTCTGGCGGGCGGTGCCGTCGGCACCGACTTCGACAAGGTCTCGGCCGCGTTGTCGGACGCCGATTCCGGTTCGGGCGTTGTGCTGCTCTACGACTTGGGCAGCGCGCAGATGACGGCGGAGCTCGCGGTGGAGTCGCTGGGCGACCCGACGACGGCGATCGTGGCGGACGCGCCGCTGGTCGAGGGCGCGGTGGCGGCCGCCGTGGAGGCGCAGGGCGGCAAGGACCGGGATGCGGTGGCGCGGGCCGCGACCGCCGCCGGGGTCGGTTCGGATGCGGAGCAGGCGCCGGTCGCCGACTCCGCCGAGTCGATCACCGAGGAGATCGAGCTGCGCAACGAGGTCGGCCTGCACGCTCGCCCGGCGGCGTTGCTGGCGCGCAGCCTCACCGGTTTGCAGGCGGACGTCCGGGTGCGGGCGGGCGAGTCGGAGGCGGACGCGGCGAGCGTGCTCGGCCTGATGGGGCTCGGCGCCCGCAAGGGCGACCGGATCACCCTGGTCGCGACGGGCGCCGACGCGGGCGCGGCCGTGCAGCGCATCCTCGACCTGGTGGACCAGAACTTCGGCGAATGACCCCGACGGGACGGCCCGCAACGCCCCATCCCAGTCCGAAGTGGACCGCCCCCGGCGACCGCCGAAGCCCACTGCACGGCCGAAGCCAGCACCGCAAACGAGCAAACCCACACCTGCCACGCCGTGCTCCGCGCTCCGTGCGGGCGAAGCCAAGCCTGCCTCGCGGCCGGAGGCCGTGCTTCGCGGCGTAGCCGTGCTTCGGGCGGGCGAAGCCACGCCTGCTTTGCGGCCGGAGGCCGTGCCTTTGCGGCGTAGCCGTGCTTTGGGCGGGCGTAGCCGTGCCTTTGCGGCGTAGCCGTGCCTTGGGCGGCGAAGCAAGCCTGCCTGGCGGCCGAAGGCCGTGCCTGTATTCGCGCAGCGAATAGCCCACGTCCAAAAGCCGACTACCCGCGGGTTCTCAGTCGGTCTCTCGCGAGGACGGTTTTTTCCCTCGTGGCGGAGCCACTCGGGAAAAAGATCCCGCAGCGAGAGACCGACTGAGGTTCCGCCACCCGGACACCAAAGCAGAACGAGCCCGGAGAACCTCGAACAAGCCCCGCTGTGGGAAGCTGATCGGTGTGCAGTCGACTTCTCCGGTAGGCCGTTCGCGCAACTCCTGGCTGAAATGGGGCGTGCCGATCGCCGTCATCGTGCTGCTCGCGGCGGGTGCCGGGGGGATCGTGGCGCAGCGCTACTACTCGGAGCCGTCGGGGACGACCGGTGTGATGGGCGAGGCGCAGGATCAGGGCGGTCAGTACGCGAACATCGAGTTGAGCCCGGACGCCGAAGCTCACCCGGACAGCGCCGACATCCGCTGGACGCTGCAGATGCACTTCAACGCGATCAACATGCGCCGGTACGAGACGTGGAAGGCCACCGTCGTCGCGGAGAAGCAGCGCCAGCTCCCCGAGGACAAGTGGCAGCAGGAGTACGCGACGACGCGGGACGCGGCGGTCAGGGTGCACCGCGTCGAGCCGGGGCCGAAGGATTCGCTGCGCATCCTGATGACCTTCGTGAGCACCCAGGATCCGCACGACGCCCCGCCGGGGCTGGAATCGCCGTGCCTGCGCTGGTCGGTGGTGTATCCGATGGTGGTCGACGCCGGTGGTTTCCGGCTCGACACGAACAGCCTGCCCGGTAGCGCTCTCGCCGTCCGCTGCTGATCTCCGCGGTCCGGGTGACGGCACGATGATCCGCCCGCGGCGCGTTCCGGTGATGGCCGGGTCACTGCTCGGATGCCGCTGCGACGGCTGAACTTCCCCGCCGATCGGGTGATCATCTCCGCGGACGGGTGGCGCGCTCGGCGCCGAGTCGATCGGGCGCGCTGCGCTGGGGAGAGGTCGCCGGGAGCGGTCCCGAGGACAGCCCCGAAGCGAGGTGCGCTCGGGGCTGTCGATCAGGTCCTGGCACGCGCCGCCTGAGGTCCCGGCCCCCCGCTCGGGGTTGGCCGCGAACGGACTCGTCAGGCCTTGGCGAACGCGAGCGCCACGTTGTGCCCGCCGAAACCGAAGGAGTTGTTCACCGCGGCCGACAGCTCGACTTGCCGCGGCTTGTCCGTCACCACGTCCAGTTCGACCTTCGGGTCGAGCTCGTCGAGGTTGCGGGTGGGCGGGATCTGCCCGTGGTAGATCGACAGCAGCGTCACGATGCTCTCGACCGCGCCCGCGCCGCCGACGAGGTGCCCGAGCGCGCTCTTCGGCGCGGTCAGCGCGACTCCGTCGCCGAACGTCTTGCGGATGGCCGCCGCCTCGCCCACGTCGCCCACCACGGTGGACGTGGCGTGCGCGTTGACGTGCTCGACATCCGAAGTGGACAGATCCGCGGTGCGCACGGCCTGGGTCATGGCGTTGACCTGGCCGACGCCGTCCGGGTGGCTCCCGGTGATGTGGTACGCGTCCGAGGTGATGCCCACCCCGGCGAGCCGACCGTAGATCCGCGCTCCGCGGGCCTTGGCGTGCTCGGCGCTCTCCAGGATCACCACGCCCGCGCCTTCGCCGAGCACGAACCCGTCCCGGCCCGTGTCGAACGGGCGCGAGGCCAGCTCCGGCTCGTCGTTGCGCGTGCTCAACGTCCGGGCCTGGCAGAACCCGGCGACGGTGATCTGGTGGATGCAGGACTCCGCACCACCGGCGACCACCACGTCGGCCTGACCGGACCGGATCATGTCCCAGCCCCGCGCCAACCCCTCGGCGCCGGAAGCGCAGGCGGAGGCGGGGGAGTGCACACCGGCGCGAGCGCGCAGGTCGATGCCGACGTGCGCGGCGGGACCGTTGGGCATGAGCATCGGCACGGTCAGCGGCGAGATCTTGCGCAGCCCGTGCTCCTCCAGGAGGTCGTCCTGGTTGAGCAGCGTGACCGGCCCGCCGATGCCGGTGCCGAGCGCGACGCCCAGCCGATCCGGATCCACCGACTCGTACTCGTCGGTGGGCATGTCGTAACCGGCGTCGTTCCACGCCTGGCGAGCCGCGATGATCGCGATCGCCTGGCAACGGTCCAGCCGCCGCAGCTGCACCCGAGGCAGCACCTCGGAAGGCTCCACGACCAGCGGTGCGCCGATCTTGGCGGGCAGGTCGTACTTGTCGACCCACTCCTCCGTGAGCCTGCGAACGCCGCTGCGCCCGGCCAGCAGACCGTCCCAGGTGGACGCGACGTCACCACCGAGTGGTGTCGTCGCGCCCATCCCGGTGATGACGACGTCGGTCGCCGTCATGCGTTCTTGGTGATGTAGTCCACCGCATCACCCACGGTCTTGAGGTTCGCCAGCTCGTCGTCGGGGATCTTCACGCCGAACTTGTCCTCCGCCTGCACGGCGATCTCGACCATCGACAGCGAGTCGATGTCGAGGTCGTCGACGAACGACTTCTCGACCTGGACGTCCTCGGCGTCAACGCCGGCGACCTCTTCGACGATGCTGGCGAGACCCTGCGCGATTTCCTCGTTCGCCACGGTGGTTCCTTTCCTCTGTTGCGGTCTCACCGCGGGCGCGGCCCGCGGTGGTATCGGTGAGCGCGAACGCTCAGGGGCAGATCACGACCTGGCCGGCGTAGGACAGTCCAGCCCCGAAGCCGACCAGCAGCAGCACGTCCCCGCTGGAGAGCTCGCCCGCCGACCGCATGTGGTCGATGGCGAGCGGGATCGAAGCGGCGGAGGTGTTGCCGGAGTAGACGATGTCACGAGCGATCACCAGGTCATCGCGGGCACCCTGGCTCTGCAGCTTCTTGGCGATGCCCTCGACGATGCGCAGGTTGGCCTGGTGCGCGACCAGCGCATCCACATCGGACAGTTCCAGGCCCGCGAGCTCCACGGCGCGCTTGGCGACGGGGGCGATCTGCGTCGTCGCCCAGCGGAAGACCGCCTGGCCCTCCTGGTAGATGTACTTGCCGTCGCGCAGGTAGATGGTGTCGACGAGGTCGCCCGCGCTGCCCAGCGCGGCCGGGCCGATGCCGGGCTCGTCGGACGGTCCCACGACCGCCGCACCCGCACCGTCGGCGAAGATGATGCAGTTCGCCCGGTCCTGCCAGTCGATGGTCTCCTGGAACCGCTCGGCGCCGATCACCAGCACCCGGCGGGAGGACCCGGCCAGCACCATGTCGGAAGCCATGCTGAGCGCGTAGCAGAACCCGGCGCACGCGGCGTTGAGGTCGAAGGCGCCCGCGGCCTTGACGCCGATCTGGTCGGCGACCTGCGCGGCGGCGTTCGGAATCCCGCCCGGCATCGTGCAGGTGGCGATGATCACCTGGTCCACGTCGGCCGGGGTCAGGCCCGCGTCGGCGATCGCCTTCGAACCGGCTTCGACGGCCATCGCGACCACGGTCTGGTCCTCGTCGCCGAGACGGCGGTGCACGATGCCGACGCGCTGCTGGATCCACTCGTCGTTGGTGTCGACGATCTTGGCCAGATCGTCGTTGGTGACGATCCGGTTGCCCTGGGTGCTACCGAAACCGAGCAGCTTGGTCGCTGCCGGGCCGGTGGACTGGCGCAGGGTCGGTGTGCTCACGCGTCGCTCCCAGAGGTGTTCGCGTCTTGGGCGGACTCGTCGGAGTCCGCGGCCAGCAGGTCGGCGACCTTGTCGAGGTCTTCGGGCTTCTTCAGCGCCACGGTCTTGGTGCCCTTGAGCTCGCGGCGCACCAGGCCGGTCAACGCGCCGGCCGGGGGGAACTCCACCACGGCCCGCACTCCCCGCTCCGCGAGGGTGGCCATGCAGTGGTCCCAGCGCACCGGCCGGGTGATCTGCGCGACGAGGCGGCGCACGAACTCGTCGCCCGCCTCGACGACGGAACCGTCCGAATTGGACAGCAGCGGGAACGCGGGGTCGTCGACGGCGACCTTGTCGGCCTGCGTGCCGAACGCGTCCTGCGCGGGTGCCATGAAGCGCGTGTGGAAGGCCCCGGCGACGGCCAGCGGCCGCACCTTCGTCCCGGTCAGCGGTTCTTCGGCCAGCGCCTCCAACGCGGGCTTGCGGCCCGCGGCGACGATCTGACCGGCGCCGTTGCAGTTCGCCGGGTCCAGGCCGAGCGACTCCAGGTGGCTCACGACGGTCTCCGGGTCGCCGCCCATCACCGCCGACATCGACGTCGGCTCCAAGGCGCACGCGGCGGCCATCTCCCGGCCGCGCACCGCTGCCAGCGCGACGGCGTCGTCCGGGGAGAGCACGCCCGCGATCGCGGCTGCGGCCAGCTCGCCCACCGAATGTCCCGCGACCGGGGTCTCGGCGGGGATCTCGAAGCGGGACCGCAGCTGCTCGGCCGCCAGCAGCGACAGCGCCACCACCAGCGGCTGCGTGATGGCGGTGTCCTTGATCTCGTCGGCCTCGGCGGTGGTTCCCAGCCGCACCAAGTCCAGGCCCGCGTGCTCGGACCAGGCCTCCACGCGCTCGCGGGCGCCTTCGAGTTCGAGCCAGGGCGTGAGCATGCCAGGGGCCTGGGAGCCCTGGCCGGGGGCGAGGAGCGCGATCACCCTGCTACTACACATCCCCGACCCTGATCGGCGTGATGTCGACACGGACGAGATCCGAGGCCCAATCTTGTGGAGTGTCTACAACGGCATCCCTGATTCGGGCATCACGGAGCGTGAATCGTTGTTGCCCGTGTCGGTTCGATCACGTCAGGACACCGCGGCGCCGAACCGCTGCGGGGCGGTGACCAGCGGCGGCGCGCGCTCACCACAGGCCGCGAGCCCGCGCCAGCCTGCCCATCGACAGCGCCACCCGCAGCACCAGCGCGTCGCGCGCGTTCGACGGCGTGCGCCCGGTGAGCTCGGCGACCCTGCGCAGCCGGTAGCGCACCGTGTTCGGGTGCACGTAGAGCTGCCGGGCGCAATTCTCCAGGACCCCGCCCAGCTCCAGGTAGGTGTCCACGGTCTCCAGCAGCGCGCCGCCGGCGTCCACCAGCGGCAGCACGATGCCTTCCACGAGCTGGCGCTCCGCTTCCGGATCTCCGGCCAGGGCCCGCTCCGGTAGCAGGTCTTCGGCGAGCACCGGACGCGGCGCCGTCGGCCACGCCACCACCGCGCGCAGCCCGGACATCGCGTCCGAAGCGGACCGGTGCGCCTCGGAGAGGCTGGACGCGGTGGGGCCGACCACCACCGGCCCGTCGTCGAAGGCCTCCGTCAGCTTGGTCGCCGCCTCGTGCGCGGCCCGGTCGTTGGACGGCCCGCCGAACACCACCACCAGCCTGGTGCCCTGCACGCCCAGCAGCACCGGGCGTCCGGCGCGGGCCGCCCTGCTGCGCACCTGGTAGATGATCTTCGGCGGATCGTCCGAGGGAGCGGTGCCGACCAGCACCGTCGCCTCCGAGCCCGGTTCCCAGCCGAGCGCCGCGGCCCTGGACAGCAGCGACTCCTCCGGGTCGCCGCGCACGATGCCGTCCACGACGAGCGCCTCCAGCCGCGCGTCCCACGCCCCGCGCGCCTCCGCCGCCGCCGCGTACGAAGTGGCCGCCGCGAACGCGATCTCCCGCGTGTAGCGCAGGATCAGCTCGGTGAGCGCGGTGCGCTCCTCGGCCCGTTCGGCCAGTTCCGGCAGCTGGTGCTCGAACACGTCGATCGCGGCGCGCACCAGGTCCAGCGTCTGGCGCAGGCTGACCCAGCGCGACAGGTCCTTCGGCGCCGCGCGGAACGCCTCCGCGGTCAGCCGGATGGCTTCGGTCGGGTCCTGCAGCCAGGCCACGAAGTTCGAGACGCCGGTCTGGGTCACCAGCAGCACGCTCGCGCGCTGGTCGGCGGGCAGTCGGCGGAACCACGGCAGCCGGTGCTCCATCGCGTTGATGCTCGCGGTGGCCAGGTCCCCGGATGCCCGTTCCAGTGCGCGCAAGGTGACCGCGGAAATGCGTTCGCCTTGTTCACCTGCGCCTTCGGAATTCATACCGCCAGAATCGCACGGGCCCTCCGAGCGCGGAGCCGGGCACCGCGCGCGCCGTGCGTCCGGCGTGGAGCGAGCCCGGTCACCGCGCCGGCCGGGTCCGATGTGGAGGGTTCGCCGGAGGTCGTCGCCAGGGGTGTCCGACACGCCCGCGCGCCACCGTTCGCCGGGCCGATGACCACCGGTCGACCGCAATTCATCCGATCAGGCGTGGTCGGGGCGGTTGATCGCAGGACACGATGGCAGCAGGCAAGCGACGCGAACGCGGCTCGGACGGGCCGCCAGGGGAGTGATCGGCATGGCTCTGCCGCTGGTGTGGCTCGGTGACGTGTTGCGAGCGGCGGGGCTGACCGTCGTCGAGGCACCGGGGTGGCAGGAGCGCACCGCGAACTCCGGCGCGCAGCCGGAGCCGGTCGGGGTGCTCCAGCACCACACCGCCACCGTCGCCTCCTACGAGGACCCCGCGCCGAGCCTGCAGCTGGTGATCGACGGCCGGTCCGATCTGGCCGGACCGCTGTGCCACGGGCTGATCGGGTTCGACGGGGTGGTGCACTTGATCTCCGCCGGGCGCGCCAACCACGCTGGGAAGGCGCAGGCCTCCGGACCGGTGCCGGCGGGCGACGGCAATGTGCTCTACGTCGGGTTCGAGTGGGACTACCAGGGCGTCGAGCAGGGTCCGAGCCCCGAGCAGTACACCGCCGCGCTCGTCGCGACCAGGGCGGTGCTCGACCACCTGGGCGCGCCGCACGAGGCCTCGCGCGGGCACAAGGAGACGAGCGTGACCGGCAAGATCGACCCGGGTCACGTCGACCTGGACCGCTTCCGGGCCGAACTCGCCACGAACGAACAGGAGAACGCCGACATGACGCCCGAACAGGACGCGATCCTGCGCCGCATCGAGAACGAACTGCTCGGCCCGCGCGGACCCGAAGGGCAGATCGCCGGGTGGAACACCGCGCTCGGTCCGCGCACACCGGTGGCGATGCTGGTGGACCTGGTCAACGGCCTGCTCGCCACGCAGACCCCCGCGCCGATGCAGGCGCCCGCGGTGCCGCAGCAGCAGACCGCGCCCGGCGAAGCCCCGGCGCAGCCAGCCGATCCCGAGTCGATCAAGGCCGCGTTCTCCGCACTGCCACCGGAGCAGGCCGCCCCGCTGCTCGCCGAACTGGTCCGCATCCAGCAGGACCGCCAACTCACGCCGGAGCAGCAGGCCCGCACCACTGCCTGAGGAGTCGCAGCGGACGGGCGGAACGGCGGCGGGAGCTCAGCGGCGAGGTGCGGCGGCTCTGCGGTCCGATCGTTCCGCTCGTCTGCGTAACAGGCGGTTGACCAGCACGGGCTGTTGGGCCAAGGCCTCCGGTTCGTCCAATAACCGGTTGAGGCGCTGGTAGTACCGCGTGGGCGAGATCCCGAAGCGCTCCTGGATGACGCGGTCCTTGCTGCCCGGATAGCGCCAGAACTCGCTCTCGAACGCCAAGATGGCGTGATCGACGTCGTTCACCCGGGCACCCCCTTCGCGTCGCGCGCTCGTCGCCCTGCCGTCTGATCGATTCCACCGGAGATCGCCGAGTCTACCCCGGGTCGCACCCCTGTTCGATCACCTGATCGAAGATTCGGGAGCTGTGATTCGAACCACGACGAGTCCGCGGAACAAGCACGGCGACCGACGATGTTGACAGCAGTACGAAACGTCGTGCGCTCCGGGGCTCGGTGAGATTCCGAACCGGCGGTGACAGTCCGCGAACCGGTGCCTCCCGGCCGAACCCGGCCAGGAGCTCCGGCCGATCCGGTGGAACTCCGGAACCGACGGTGACAGTCCGGATGGGAGGCGGCGCACGGGCACTCGACCGCGACCGGTCGCCATGCGTGGCACCGGTGGCCGCCGCGTTCCCGCTCAGCCCCGGTGCCAGGACCGGCTGGGAGGAGTGGGGTTGTGCGCGCTGTCGCGGAATGGGTGCTCGGCAACGGAATCACCGTGCTGGGCCAGCAGATCTCCTGGGCGGAACTGGTCGGGCAGCTGTGCGCGCTGGCGGTCGTCTTCCTGGCGCAGCGGCGCACCCTGGCCACCTGGCCGGTGCAGGTGACCGCGACGGTCCTGCTGTTCACCGTCTACGCCTCCGCCGAACTCGGCGGCCTCGCGGTCCGGCAGATCGTGATCCTGCTGATCTCCGTCTACGGCTGGTGGGCCTGGAGCCACCGCAGCGACCCGGTCTACGGCGTCGCGGTCCGCAAGGGCACCGTCCGGGAGCGCTTGGTGCTGCTGGGAGTGCTGGCAGTGGCCACGACCGGATTCGCCTCGCTGCTCACCGCGATGGACGCGTCCTGGGCGCCGTGGCCGGACGCCTGGATCTTCGTCGGCACGGCCGTCGCGTTCTGGGCGCAGGGCCGCGGGCTCGTCGAGTTCTGGTTGGTGTGGCTGGCGGTGGACGCCGTCGGCGTGCCGCTGCAGCTGGCGTCCGGGCTCTACTTCAGCGCCGCGATCTACGTGGTGTTCGCCGCGCTGGTGATCCACGGCTGGTGGAGCTGGAACCGCACCGCCCGAGCTCGCACGCTCGCTCCCGCGACGACCTGACCCGCCCGCCTCCGGGTGGCCGAGCCGCATCGGCTCCGCCACCCGGCGGCGGGGTGTTCAGGCGTCGCCCGGGTCCGAGGTCTGCGGCCCCGCGGCGCGCACGTCGTCCAAGCGGTACCGGCGGGTCGCCTCGGTGACGCGCGACCCGTCGATCACGCCGCGCCGGGCCAGCGCCGAGAGCGTGGCGACCACCGCGGACTCCGCGTCCACCAGGAACACCCGGCGCGCCGCCGGCCGGGTGTCGGAGAACCCGAAGCCGTCCGCGCCCAGGCTCACCATGTCGCCCGGCACCCAGGAGCGGATCAGGTCCGGCACCGCGCGCATCCAGTCGCTGACCGCGACCACCGGACCTTCGGCGTCCGCCAGCGCGCGGGTCACGTACGGCACCCGCGGCTGCTCCTCCGGGTGCAGCAGGTTGTGGCGGTCCACCGCTTCTGCTTCGCGCCGCAGCTCCGTCCAGGACGTCGCCGACCACACGTCGGCGCGCACGTCCCACTCGTCGGCGAGGATCTGCTGCGCCCGCAACGCCTCGGGCATCGCGACGCCCGAGGTGAGGATCTGCGCGGGGACGGAACCGGCCGAACCGCGGCGGAACAGGTAGAGGCCCTTCAACAGGCCGTCCACGTCCACCCCGTCCGGCTCGGCGGGCTGCTGGTACGGCTCGTTGTAGATCGTCAAGTAGTAGTAGACGTTCTCGGCGTCCTCGCCGTACATCCGCCGCAGGCCGTCCTTGACGATGTGCGCGATCTCGAACGCCCACGCCGGGTCGTAGGCCACCACCGCCGGGTTCGTCGCGGCCAGCAGCAGCGAATGCCCGTCGGCGTGCTGCAGCCCTTCGCCGGTGAGCGTGGTGCGCCCGGCGGTGGCCCCGAGCAGGAATCCGCGCGCCATCTGGTCCCCGGCGGCCCACAGGCTGTCACCGGTGCGCTGGAACCCGAACATCGAGTAGAAGATGTAGATCGGGATCATCGGTTCGCCGTGCGTGGCGTAGGACGTCCCCGCGGCCGTGAACGACGCGCTCGACCCGGCTTCGTTGATGCCTTCGTGCAGGATCTGGCCCTGCTCGCTCTCCCGGTACGCGAGCATCAGCCGGTAGTCGACCGGCGTGTACGACTGCCCCATCGGGTTGTAGATCTTCTGCGACGGGAACATCGAGTCCATCCCGAAGGTGCGGGCCTCGTCCGGGATGATCGGCACGATGCGCGGCCCCACCTCGGGGTCCTTGGCGAGGTCCTTGAGCAGCCGGACGAACGCCATCGTGGTGGCGACCTCCTGCTTGCCGGAGCCGCGCCGGATCACGTCGTAGACCTGGTCGCCCGGCAGCACCAGCGGCTTCGCCTTCACGCGCCGCTCCGGCAGGTAGCCGCCGAGCCGCCGGCGGTGCTCCCGCAGGTACTGGATCTCGGGGGCGTCCTCGCCGGGGTGGTAGTACGGCGGCAGGTACGGGTCCGCTTCGAGCTGCTCGTCGCTGATCGGGATCCGCAGGCTGTCCCGGAACAACTTCAGGTCGTCCAGGGTCATCTTCTTCATCTGGTGCGTGGCGTTGCGGCCCTCGAAGTGCGGCCCGAGGCCGTAGCCCTTGATCGTCTTGGCGAGGATGACCGTCGGCTGCCCGTGGTGCTCGGTCGCGGCCTTGTACGCCGCGTAGACCTTGCGGTAGTCGTGGCCGCCGCGGCGCAGCGCCCACACCTGCTCGTCGGTCAGGTCCTTGACCATGTCCTTGGTGCGCGGGTCGCGGCCGAAGAAGTGCTCGCGGACGAAGGCGCCGTCGTTGGCCTTGTAGGTCTGGTAGTCGCCGTCGGGCGTGGTGTTCATGAGGTTGACCAGCGCGCCGTCCCGGTCGGCGTGCAGCAGCGAGTCCCACTCGCGGCCCCAGACGACCTTGATGACGTTCCAGCCCGCGCCCCGGAAGAACGACTCCAGCTCCTGCACGATCTTGCCGTTTCCGCGCACCGGCCCGTCGAGCTGCTGCAAGTTGCAGTTGACCACGAAGGTCAGATTGTCCAGCCCTTCGTTCGCCGCAACGTGCAGCAGGCCGCGCGATTCGGGCTCGTTCATCTCGCCGTCGCCGAGGAACGCCCACACCCGCTGCTGGCTGGTGTCCTTGATGCCGCGGTCGTGCAAGTAGCGGTCGAACCGCGCCTGGAAGATCGCGTTCATCGGCCCGAGCCCCATCGACACCGTCGGGAACTCCCAGAAGTCCGGCATCAGCCGAGGGTGCGGGTAGGACGGCAGCCCACCGCCGGGGCCGGCGTGCGAGTGCTCCTGGCGGAATCCGTCGAGCTGATCGGTGGTCAACCTGCCTTCGAGGAAGGCGCGAGCGTAGATGCCGGGGGAGGCGTGGCCCTGGATGTAGAGGTGGTCCCCGCCGCCGGGGTGGTCCTTGCCGCGGAAGAACCAGTTGAACCCGACCTCGTAGAGACTCGCCGAGGAGGCGAACGACGAGATGTGCCCGCCGACGCCGATCCCGGGCCGTTGCGCACGATGCACCATCATCGCGGCGTTCCACCGCATCCAGGCGCGGTAGCGGCGTTCGGTCTCCTCGTCGCCGGGGAACCACGGTTCCTGCTCGGTGGCGATGGTGTTGACGTAGTCCGTGCTGGTCAGCGACGGCACGCCGACGCCGCCTTCCCTGGCGCGCTGGAGCAGCCGGAGCATCAGGTAGCGGGCGCGCTGCTGGCCCGCTTCACCGAGCATCGTGTCGAACGACTGCAACCACTCTTCGGTCTCCTCCGGATCGATGTCCGGGAGATGCGAGGCGAGACCGTCTCGGATGACCCGCACCCGTTGCGGGGTGCCGCCGACGTCATTGTTCTGCGCGGGCAAAGGAACTCCTCGACTGCTTGCGGTGCTTGTCGCGGGCTTGGGTGACGCCCGACACGTGCCATCGTCCCCCATCTTCGTGGCCGCTGCGTACACCGCGGTGATTACTTGCCGGTACCGTTCTAGCCTGACCTGGATGTGGGCGCCTACAGTCGAGTTCCACGCCGGATACCGGCGTGTCGTGCGCCCAGCAGTTGCGCCGGAAGCGGTTCGCAGTGTTCGCTATCGGCCAGATCTGCCCAACCTGGGTGTGGCGTTCGCGCCGCACCGCCTGCATTGGAGGAGTGAGAACGCCGTGGTCGCCGCGGGAGACGCCGGCAAGAGCGAAGTCGACGTCGCCGACAGGCTCGACATCGAGCCGGAGATGGTCGTTCAGGAGATCGGTTGGGACGAGGACGTCGATGACGCCGTTCGTGCCGCGATCGAGGAGCGTTGCGGGAGCGAACTGCTCGACGAGGATGCCGACGAGGTCGTCGACGTCGTACTGCTGTGGTGGCGGGACGACGACGGTGACCTGACGGACACGCTCCTCGACGTGATGACGCCTCTTGCCGATGAGGGGGTGATCTGGGTGTTGACGCCGAAGACCGGTCGTGACGGTTACGTGGAGCCCAGTGACATCGCCGAGGCAGCGTCCACGTCCAACCTGGCCCAGACCTCGAACGCGAGTCTGGGGGAAGCCTGGATGGGTACCAGGCTCGCTTACCGCAAGGCCAAGTCCAAGCGCTGACGAGCTCGGCCTCGAGTCGAGCGGATCGCCGATCCCACGTCCCGGGCACCGGTGGCGACCCCGCCACCGGTGCCCGGGTGCGTGTGATCGGTGTAGGTTCGGCGTCGTACGTGCACAGGCCGAACAGAAGGGTGCGCGCATGACGCTCGAGGTCGGCGCCGACGCTCCGGACTTCACGCTGCCGGACTTCAACAAGGAGCAGGTCTCCTTGTCCAGCTTCAAGGGCAGCAAGAACGTGCTGCTCGTCTTCTACCCGTTCGCGTTCAGCGGGGTCTGCCAGGGCGAGCTGTGCCAGGTCCGCGACGACCTGGCCGATTTCCAGAACGACCAGGTCCAGGTGCTGGGCGTGTCGGTGGACACCCCGTTCGCGCTGAAGGCCTGGGCGGAGCAGCAGGGCTACACCTTCCCGCTGCTGTCGGACTTCTGGCCGCACGGCGAGATCGCCAAGGCCTACGGCGTGTTCCACGAGCAGGCCGGCATGGCGTTGCGCGGCACGTTCCTCATCGACACCGCGGGCAAGGTGCGGTTCGCCGAGGTCAACCAGCCCGGCGAGGCACGCGACCAGAACGTGTGGAAGAAGGCGCTGGCCGAACTGGCCGCGTGAGTACCGGTGGTGGCCGGACCGGTACAGTGATCCGGCCGGTTGCGGTTGATCTTCGGACGGCCACCACTCGGGGCGCATAGCTCAGCGGAAGAGCACTTGCCTTACAAGCAAGGGGTCGCTGGTTCGAACCCAGCTGCGCCCACTTTGGGTCTGTGACCAGCGATGATGCTTCATCTTATCGAGAATTACAAGGTCGGGCGCGTAGGCGAGCTCGGCAGGATGCTGACGTGCGAGAACAAGCAAGGGCTCGTTGGCGCTGACCCCATCGTAGTGCTGTGACCTGCGTAAACGAGATGTGTGTTCGTAGCTTCTTCCTCTCGCGCAGCGTTCAGCGAGCCCTTAATTTTGCATTAGTAGGCAATGTGCGGCGTTCAGATCAGTTGCTTTGACAAGGGACTGAAGCGAGCTGGCAGCTGTCCCGAACGGGTGGTGAGTAAGGAGGGCGCGACCTGGTTCGCGCGGCTTCCGCACAGTGCGCGCGCCGCGGCGAACGTGCGTTGCTCAATCCGGAGACGACACATGTCGCGGTCGAGATTTCCAGCGAAAGCTCCGCCATGAGCTCGATGAGCTGGTTCAGCGTGTCCGCCGTCCCCGCGCCCTGCTGCTGTGAAGGTCAGCAGCGTGCGACAACTTCATCGGCATGCGTTCGTTTCTCCAAAGACGGCCGAAGCGTGGGAGTGGCGATCCCGCAGAACCGAGAGATACCAAGGGGGCTGACATTCCACTGCTCACTACGTAAGTGCGTACAGACCACCAGCGCGGGCAAAGACATCGAGGCGTCCTTCACGAAGACGCCGAGTCTCACGAGTGGCTGTACGAGACGGACTGGATCGGCCGGGGCGAGATCGTGCAGGGCTGGCGGAGCCGCGACGGTGGGGCGGCGCAACGGCTGGATCTTCGAATAGGTGGTCTTGATGGTCACCGGCGATACTGCCGCCGTGCGCGAGCTCGGTATCTACACCGACTTCGGCAGGTGTGACAACCTCTGGGCCCTGACTTTCGCGCTGAACGGCCGCGCGGGCGCCTTTCGCCTGGGAGAACGACGCCGCCGAGGAGGGAATGTCCGCTGTGCGCATTACCATCGAGCCGTGTGATCGGTACGTCGTCGCGTCTGCTGCGCTTGCTGTCGTTGCTCTCGTCGCGGCCGAGCTGGACCGCGGGCGAACTCGCCCGGCGGATGGAAGTCACTGACCGCACCGTGCGCCGGGACGTCTCGCGGTTGCGTGACCTCGGCTATGACGTCGAGTCTGATCCCGGTCGCTGGGGCGGGTACCGGCTGCGGCCGGGCAATAAGCAGATCCCGCTCGTTCTCGACGACGAAGAGTCGCTGGCCGTCGCGGTCGCGCTGCGCGAGGCGGCCCGAACCGGGGTGCTCGGGGACGACCAGGCCGTGCTGTCGGCGTTTCTCAAGCTGCGGCAGCTGCTGCCCGCCCGGGTGGCGTCGCAGTTGGGTGCCATGGACGACGTGTTCGAGCACACCGCCCGGGCTGGCGGCCAGCCGTTGTCTCCCGGCCTGCTCGCGGGTTTGGCCGCGGCCTGCCGCCGCAGCGAACGGCTGCGGCTGTCCTATCGGGACATGCGCGGTAGCGATAGTGAACGCGCGGTCGACCCGCACCGGCTGGTGTTCACCGGCAACCGCTGGTACCTCGTCGCTCGCGATGTCGAGCGCGGGGCGTGGCGCACCTTCCGGGCCGACCGCGTCCTCCACGCGGAGCCGACCGGCCGGGTGGTGCGCATCGAGGACCCACCGGCTGCCGCGCGGCTCGTCGCCGAAACCCTCACCAGCGATTATCCGCTCTATGCGAAGGTGCGGCTGCACGTTGCCCTGGACGAGGCGATGCGCGCGATTCCTCCGACGGCCGGGGTCCACCAGGCGGACGGGCCGGGCGCCACGGTCGTCGAGGTCGGCGGCACGGATGTCGAGTCGCTCGCCACGCGGTTGGTCAAGCTCGGCGTGCCGCTGACGGTGCTCTCGCCCGCGGAGGTCCGCGCGGCGGTCCGGCGGCATGCGCTCGCGCTGGTCGAGACCAACGAACCCGGCGAGGGCTGACCGCCCTCTTGACTGTAACCAGAGCTGTTATATATTCATTTAATGTAACCAAGTTGGTTTCATCTTTAGGGGGTTCGATGCATGTCGTCACGTTCGACGAGCCGGGTGGTCCAGAGGTCCTGCGCGTCACCGAGGTCGACACCGCCGACCCGGGCCCGGACGAGGTTCGGATCCGGATCGAGTACCTCGGCGTCAACCGGCCCGACGCGTTGTTCCGTGCCGAGCTCTACCCGGTCCTGCCGACCTTCCCGCGGTCCCGGCTGGGCATCGAGGCGGTAGGCGTCGTGGAGGCGCTGGGTGCCGAGGTCACCGGGCTCGCTCCCGGGGATCGCGTGGTGGCGGGGCCGATCGCGCAGCAGAGCCGCCACGGCGTGTACGGCGACGTCGCCGTCGTGCCCGCCGCCGAGGTCGTCCCAGCTTTCGACGCGGTCAGCGCCGAGACCACGGCCGCGGTGTGGATGGCGTATTTCACGGCTTTCGGCGGCCTGGTCGAGACCGGCGGTCTCCGGGCGGGTGACCACGTGGTGGTCACCGCCGCCACCGGCGGTGTCGGGTTGGCCGCGCTCGATGTCGCCAACCACGCGGGCGCGGTGTCGATCGCGACCACCCGGTCGGTCGGCAAGCGCGACCGGCTGCTCGCCGCTGGAGCGGCACACGTCGTGGTGACGTCCGAAGAGGATCTGGAGACCGAGGTCCGGCGGATCACCGGCGGCCGTGGCGCCGATCTCGTCTTCGACTCCGTCGGTGGCTCGCGGTTCCCGGCCACCGCCGCCGCAGCCGCCGACAAGGGTGCCGTCGTCACCTACGGCTGGTACGGCGCCGAGCCCGCGGTGCTACCTGCGCGCTGGCCGGTGAAGATCCTGGGGCACAACGGATTCACCTACAGCACCGATCCGGCCGCCTTGTCGCGGATCCGGGGGCACCTCGCCCGAGGGCTGGCCGAAGGCGCGTTCCGGCCTCGCATCGACCGGATCTTCGACGGCTTGGACCAGGTGGCTGACGCGCACCGCTACATCGACTCCGGCCGGCAGGTCGGCAAAGTCCTCATCAGGGTCGGCGAGTGAAAGGATCTCCGATGACGCAGAAGTTTCCGACCATGTCGTTCGGGCTGCACGGCGTGAACGCGGGCACCGGCGCAACCCCCGCCGCCGCCCGCGGACTCGCCCGGCGGGCCGAGGAACTGGGCTTCGACTCGCTGTGGGCGATCGACCACGTCGTCATCCCCTCCGGCTACCGGACGCCCTACCCGTACGACGAGTCGGGGAAGATGTTGGGCGGCGCCGAGGAATTCGACCTGCTCGATCCCTTGGCGTGGCTGACGTTCGCGGCCGCCGTGACGTCCCAGATCCGGCTCGCGACCGGCATTCTCGTTCTCCCGCAGCGCAATCCCACCGTGCTGGCCAAACAGCTGGCATCACTGGACGTGCTCAGTGAAGGCCGCGCCATCGCAGGCACCGGCGTCGGCTGGCTCGAGGAAGAGTTCGACGCGGTCGGTGTCCCCTTCCACGGCCGTGGCCGCCGCCACGACGACTACGTCCACACCATGCGGGCACTGTGGACCCAGACCCGCGCCACGATCGAGACGACCCACACGCGCTTGTCCGAGGCCATCAGCCTGCCGCACCCGGTCAACCGAACGGTGCCCATCGTGATCGGCGGCAGCGGGCCGCGATCCGCCCGCCGCGCCGCACAGCTCGGCGATGGCTACTTCCCGACCGTGCAGAACCCCGAACAGCTCGAAACCTTGCTGAACATCCTCCGTGCCGAAAGCGCGCGCGTCGGCAGGGACCCGCACGACATCGAGATCACCATCCCCTTCCCGGGCCTCGTAGCAGGCACGTCCGGCTACGAGGACTTCCTCGAGGAGGCGCACCGCTACGCGAACCTGGGTGCGCACCGAATCGTGCTCCCCGTACCACCCGACGACGTCATGACCGAGCTCGCCATCGAACTCGGCCTGCACGCACCGAAAGGACGGCCATGACCCAGCCCGAGGCCCCGCTCAGCCGGTACTACGACGCCGCGACCCGTGACGACGCGGAATTCGCCGAGCACTTCGCCCACCGATTCAGCACGATCGACGGCGTGCAGATGCACTACGTCATCGGTGGAACCGGCCCGCAGCCCATCGTGCTGCTGCACGGCTTCCCGGAAACCTGGTACAGCTGGCGACCGCTGATGACCGAACTGCTGCCCGGGCACACGGTGATCGCCGTCGACCTGCCGGGACTCGGAGACTCCACCGGCGAGATTCCCCGCCACGACAAGGCTTTCCTCGCCCGCTACGTCCACCTGCTGCTCGAGCGGCTCGGCTACACCAGCGGTGTTCAGCTGGTCGCGCACGATTTCGGCGGCGGGATCGCGTTCGCGCTCGTCACCGGCCGGCGGGAGCAGTTCGGTGGGCTGCTGCTGATGGACTTCCCCGTCGCGGGCGGCAGCCTCACCTACGACGCGATCAGGCCGCTGTCGTTCCACTTCTCCTTCCACAGCCAGGAACCGCTGTTCGAGCAGCTCGTGGCCGGCCGCGAGCGCATCTACCTGGAGTACTTCTACCAGGCGAACTCGCCGGCGACGCCCGAGCCGATCCCGGCCCATGCCGTGGACGAGTTCGTCCGCGCCTACTCCCGGCCCGGCGTCCTCCACCACGGGTCCCGCTACTACCAGGCCTGGCCCCAGGACGAACTCGACAACCGCGAGCAGATGCGGACCCCGCTCGCCATCCCGGTGCACCTGCTCGCGCAAGCGCCACTGTTCGACACTTTCCTCGCGGCGATCCGCGGTAGCGCACCGGATGCGACGGGCACCCCCGTGGCGAGCGGGCATTGGATGCAGCACGAGGCCGGTGAGCAGGTCCTGGCCGAGATCAAGCGCTTCTACGGCTACCCGGCCTGACCGGCGTCAGAAGCGTGCGGGCGCGAACCCTTGCGACTCCCACAGTTCCGGGAAGTCGGCAAGGGACTCGCGCAGCACGTCCCGGATGGTCCTGGCCTCCAGCACCCGGGTCATCGCCTGGGTGGCCTCGGCGTAAATGCCGGTGAGCGTGGCTTCGATGCCGTGACCTACGTAGCACTCGGCGTCCGGCGGCGTGGTGTACATGCCGAAGATCGGCTCTTCGCCGAGCGCCCGGTACACGTCGAGCAGTGTGATCTCCGTGGCGTCCCGGGCCAGGATCCAACCACCGCTGCGGCCACGCTGGGCTTCGACCAGTCCGGCGGCCTTCAGCTCGGTCAGGCAGCGCCGGATCACCACGGGATTGGTGTTGACGCTGGTCGCGATTCGCTGCGAGGTGGCGATCTCCTTGTCGGTGCCGCGCCGGTCGAACGCCATCCACGTCAGGATGTGCACGGCCATGGTCATCCGGGAGTTCGCGCTCACCCTTCGACTGTAACCGCTCCGCACTCGAATACGTAACTGCCTTTGTTGCGGATCTTCAGGTAAGGCTCCTAGTGAGACGTCTCGCGCAGCGAGTTTTCGAGTCCGGTGCGGATCTTGTCCATAGTGGATTCATACGCTGCCGGGACGTCCACGTCGAGGCGGTCGCCGAGCACGAACACCCACCACATGCACTCGGCCAGCTTGTGCCGCAACTCGGCGTCGGCATCGCCATCGATGCCCCAGGTCTGCTCGGCGGCGAGCACCAGGCGGCCGATGTAGGCGGCGTCGTTGGTAAACCCCACCGCCAGCTCGGGCAGGGTCCAAGTGCGGCCCAGCAGGCGGTTCTCGAGCTGCTCGTACAACCCGCGCACCTGCAGGGCCCGGTCGTCCGCTTCGGCGAGATTCATGGAAGGCGCTCCTGTGGTCGTTCGTCGTGACGAGCGCGACCGTAGCTACCAATCCGGACAGATCCGGTCCGGGTGATGTTCGGGGTGTACGCCGGATCACACGACCGGGCAATTTCTTGCGGACACGAACTGTCCGGGTCATTTCCTAATCTCGCTGGCATCACTCGATGAAGGGAACGCAATGATGAACGGACGTCTCCTCGTCTACGGCGCGACCGGCTACACCGGGCGGCTCGTCGCCCAGCACGCCGCCGCTACCGGCCTCGACGTCACCGTGGCCGGCCGCAATCCCGGCCGCGTCACGGCCCTCGCGGACGAACTCGGCGTCGAAGCCCGGATTTTCGACACCGGCGAGGCCCGCGACGCGCTGACGGACGTCGATTGCCTGCTCAACGTCGCCGGCCCGTTCCGGCACACGGCCCGTCCGCTCATGGACGCCTGCCTTGACGCCGGAGTCCACTACCTCGACACGACCGCGGAGTTCGCCACCTTCAGTCTCGCCCAGTCACTGGACGGGCAAGCCGCGCGCGCGGGGATCATGCTGATGTCCGGCACGGGCTGGGACGTCGTACCCAGTGACTGCCTGGCCCTGCACGCCACCCGCCGGGTCGCCGAGCCGGAAAGGCTCACCATCGCCCTGCGCGTCACCGGCGGCTTCTCCCGCGGCTCACTCGCCAGCGCGGCCGGGATCGAGGATCTCGGCACCTACGTCCGCCGGAGCGGTCGGCTCGCCCGCCTCGAAACGGCCACACCCCGGACGTTCGACTTCGGCAACGGCCCGGAGGAGTGCCTGCCGGTCTCGATGGGCGATCTGATCACCGCCCCGAAGTCCACCGGGCTCGGCGACGTCGAGGTCTACCTCGGCACCGACGAAGGGTTTTCCGCCACCCAAGCCGACGGGCCGAGCGAAGCCGAGCGCGCCCGGGGTCATTACCTCGCCCTAGCGGAGGTGACCGGCGGCGATGGCCGGGTCGCGCGTTCACTGGTCACCACTCCGACCGGCTATGCGTTCACCCAGCACAGCTCCGTCGAGATCGCCCGCCGCGTGCTCAGCGGGCAGTTCCGCCCCGGTTATCAAAGCCCCGCGTCGGCCTACGGGCCTGAACTCGTCACCGCGATCGATGGCACGACCGTCGTCGACCTGGACTGAATGTAACTAGTTCTGCTACATTTAAAAAACAGAATGTACTTGGTTACAGATGGGGAGTTCATGGGACAGCTCGATGGCCGCACGGCTCTGGTGACCGGAGGATCCAGCGGCATCGGCCTCGCGATCGCCCGGTGCCTCATCGAGGAAGGTGCGACCGTTCACGTGTCGGGCCGCCGGTCGGACACGCTGCACGCGGCGGTGTCGGACCTCGGTCCCCGCGCGCACGGCATCGTCGGGGATGTGGGCGACACCTCCGACCTCGATCGGCTCTTCTCGGCGATCACCCGGCTCGACATCGTCGTGGCCAACGCCGGCGGCGGTCGCCACACACCGTTCGAAGAAGTGACGGAGGCGGAGTTCGACGCCACCTTCACCACCAACGTCCGCGGCCAGTTCTTCACCGTCCAAAAAGCACTCCCGCTCTTGACCGACGGAGCTTCGGTGATCCTCGTTTCCTCGGTCGCCGGCGTCAACGGGTCCCCCGGGCAAAGCGTCTACGCGGCCACGAAAGCAGCCTCACGGAACCTCGTCCGTTCCTGGGCGGCGGAGCTGGCGCCACGCGGCATCCGAGTCAACGCGCTGCTGCCCGGCCCGACCGGAACCCCCGGAATCGAGCAGTCGCGCCGGGAAGTGCTCGCCAAAGGCGACACCTGGACGCACACCACGCCACTCGGTGACCTGGTCCCCGTCGAGCAAGTCGCCGCAGCCGCGCTCTACCTCGCGTCCGACCACAGCACCTACATCACAGGAACCGATCTCATCGTCGACGGCGGCAACCTCGTCGCCTGACCCGTCAGGAGCCCCTCATGACCCAGCCGACCGCGGCCGACGAACCGGATATCGCCACCATCGACGCCGCCACCTTCCTGACCGTGAGCGGCCAAGGGCCACCCGGCACCGACGAGTTCTACGCCAGCAAAGAGAAACTCAGTGCGGCAGCGCAGCAGCTCGGCCACCCCGGCCCGATCGAAATCCTCTACTGGTTCGACCCCGAACACGGTGACATCGGTATCGCCGACTTCTACTGGACAATCCCACTGGAGCACCTGCGCTGGCGAATGCTCGTCCGCATGCCCGACGACATCGAGCTCCCCGAGGAACTCGCCAGCACAGGACTGGTCCTGTTCCCTTACACCGAGGGCAAAGTCGTCCAGATCATGCACCACGGACCGTTCGCCGGAGAAGACGAAACGATGAAACGGCTCGGCGCCTACGCCGACGCACGCGGACTCCGCCGCCGCGGACCGCACCACGAAATCCACCTCGACACCTTCGACCGCACGTCATCCCAAGACGGATTCCGCACCATCCTGCGCGATCCCGTCGCGTGATCGCGGTACCCCGCTGATCTGCGCGACCCGGCCAGATCTTGGCTCCAACGCTCAGCATGAGCGGGGTTCATGTCCTGCTCTTGGTGCTCGTCGTTGTGGGATGCTGCGTTGGTGCTGCGGATCGGCTGGTCTGTTCGGGTGAGGTTTTCGGTGCGCTGAGCAAGATCTTTCTGCGAGCCCTTAACTGCGGGCTGGACGCTCGTCAGCGACCTGGAAGTTCCTGGTCAGGCACACCGCTGGGGCTCTGATGCCTTACAAGCAAGGGGTCGCTGGTTCGAACCCAGCTGCGCCCACTTTCGGTCGTCTGATCAGTGGTGATGCACCACCTTGTAAGAGATTGCCGGCCCAGGCTCGTACGCGAGATCGGCAGGTGCTGGCGTCGGCTGGTTCAGCGTGTCCGCCGCCCCCGGTCCTCCCCAGCCCTCCTGCCGCCGAGGGATTCCTGCCGTGCTTGGCTTGGTGCTGCGGCAAGCATTTACCGCATCTTTTTCGGCGGGTCGTCTCGATCTCGTGAGTCGCTCGGAGACGCGGCAGGTTTTTTGGGCTCTGGCATTAGCTCTGGTAGTCGCTGGTCGATCGCGGGATGGTGTTTATGCCCGGTCGGTATTATTCGATCAGCTTTCGGATTGCTCGTGCGTCGAAGCGGTCAGGAAAATGGTGTCGGTGGTGTCTCGCGGGGTCGGCTCGACCAGACCTCTTGCAGAGCCAGCCGCTCCGGGCCGACTGTTTCGGTCTTGTCCGGGCCGCCGGGCGCACCGGCGGCAACGGCGCGATCTGAAACGACAACTCGCCAGAAACGATCCACGACGCGGACGTCGACGACGATCACCCTAGCTCCAGCCCGCCAACCCGTTAACGGCTCGTAGTGGCGATTTCTGTCAGCAAGTGCACGTTCGCCCTGATTTTGAATAGGGCGAGAAATCTTCTTGGCTGGGCGAAATCGAAGCGATGACGGCCGTTGGGGTATTTTGCGCAAGCGGCGAGCTCGCTTGGCGTCGGGGCGGTGAAGATCGTCGACGGAGGATGGTCGCCCGTAGATTTCGCATAGTGTCTGCCTATGTGGAGCATAGGCAAAAGGTACTTTGCGTCTGTTTTTGCGGGCATCTACTCTTCGCTATCGCAGCGCCGAATACGTTTCGGTGGCTAGACGAGAGAAGCGGAAGTCATGACTCTTAACAACTCGAACAGGTTGCAAGGAAAGGTCGCACTTGTGACCGGTGCCGCCAAGGGGATCGGGGCCGGCATCGCGAAGGAGTTCGCCGCTGCCGGGGCCTCGGTCGTGGTCAACTACGCCTCCGATGCCGAGGGGGCGCAGAAAGTGGTGAGCCACATCCGCGACAGCGGGGGGACGGCGGTCGCGGTTCAGGGTGACGTTTCCGCTCGCGAGAATGTCGAACGCGTCTTCGGCGAAGTCGTGCACACCTACGGTCGGCTGGACGTCGTGGTCAACAACGCCGCGGTGTACTTCGCGGAGCCGGTCGAAGACGCGTCGCAGGAGCACATCTCGCACCAGCTATCGGTCAACGTGCTCGGGCCCATCCTCACGGTGCAGGAGGCGCTCAAGCATTTCGGGCCCGATGGCGGCTCGATCATCAATATCGGGTCGCTCGACAGCGCTCGCGCGGTTCCCGGGATGTCGGTCTACGCCGCGACCAAGGGGGCTGTCGACGCATTCACCAGGGTGCTGGCGGCCGAGCTGGGACCCCGTGGGGTCAGGGTCAACACCCTTGCCCCAGGAGGTGTGGAGACCGAGGGGATCCATGCCGCGGGCTTCATGGGAAGCGATGCCGAAAAAGAGATGATCGAGCGCACTCCGCTAGGGCGGATGGGGCAGCCGCAAGACCTGGCGAGGGTCGCGGTGTTCTTCGCCTCCGACGACGCGGCGTGGGTCACCGGTGAGCGCCTCACCGCGTCGGGCGGCCTTCGGAGCTAGATCCTCCCGGCTGTGAAGATCGACGATCGAAGCTTCCTTCGGCGGCGTTGACCTTGTTCTCACGGGTGACCACCGCGTCGCAGCCGTCGTCCGCTGGACGTCCGGAGCGAGTGACGGTCGTCCGGTCGACGCGGGGAACTCGCGGCGGCGGGCGCGCGTGGCAGTGCACGGCTCGGTGGCTTCTTCGACACCTCGTGAGCAATGCTCGGCTTCGCTGCTGCTCGACCGTCGACGGCAGTTCGGGTTCTGCCTGTGTTTCCGTCGACAGCGGACACGGCTGACCGGTATTCGGAATCGTCGGCGTGTGTCCCGGAGATCGTGGGTCGAGAAAGGCGAACCCGATCGCCTCGGTGAGCAATGTAGTCGGTTTCGTGCCCGTGAATGATCCTCGTGAATATGGTGCAGGGGTCGTAGATATCGGTCACCGGCGGTGTTGTCGTTTGGTGCGAATCTGGAGCCTGTCCCGTCGCGGTGCGCTCAGGAGGGGGCCTCCGGCAGCGCCCGTCGACAGGGGGCTGTGGTGGCAGAACGCCGCGTCGAAGGAGGACGAACGTGACCCTTTTGGGCAAGGCGCTGGAACTCATGTGCAAGGTCGCCTCGCGGAGGTGCGCTACTCGATGGTACGTGCTTACAGTTCGGTAATGTGAGTTGTTTTCGTGAGATCCTCGTCGTTGCCGCCTCGGATGTCACTTTCCTGTCCTGATTCATTTGTCGGAGGTTAGTGCGATTCGTATGCGTGCGTTGATTCTTTGCGACGTGCCGGTGGAATACGGCCGTTCGCTGATCGGTGGGGATGTTCGGCACCGCCCCGAGCTGGCGCTGACGGGGGCGGAAACCGGGGACGTCGTGGCTGCGGCGGCTTTGGGCTCGGCGATCGCCGAGCTCCGGCCGCACGTGGTCGTCACCGCCGCGACGCTGCCGTCCGCCGTTCTCGCGCGGTGGCGCGCGGTGATGGGGACCGAAGCGGCGGTGTGCGTGCGCGTCGCGGACGCTGCGGATGAGGTGAGCACCGCCGGAGCGGACGCGGCGGGAAGGATCGCGGTGCGCGTCGTCGACGCCGGAGCGGACGCCGCGTTCCGCGCGCTGGCCGTCGCCGAGCGGTACCTGCTGACCCGGCGCACCGCGGCCCCATCGGTCGAGGACAGCTGGTCGGGGTTGGCGGCAAGCGTTCCGTACCGGCGGCCGGGTGGCGGGGCCGATGAGAGCGTCCTGCTGATCGGCGCCGGAGTGGTCAACCTGGTGACCGCGTCGCTCCTGGTCCGGCACGGGTACCGGGTCACGGTGCTGGAACGGTCGCCGGATCCGCGCAGGAACGCCGAGTGGTCGGCATACGGCTGCAGCCGTGGCGGCCACAACGCCCGCATGTTCACCCTGACCGAGGCCGACGACTACCACGACAAGGTTCCCGTCCCGCCGGATCAGGCGAACACGCTGTTCGATCGCCCGCCGTCCGAGCTGGGGTGGAACGTCCTCGTCGGCACCGGGCCCGCCGAGCAGGCGTGGATCCAGGAGTTCCGGCGAGTTCCGCCGTGGTTGGCGCGGGCCTACAACACCGACATCTTCGACCTCAACCGTCGCAGCGGGAAGTTGTGGGCCGAGTGGATGGCCGCCGATCCGGCGTCCTTCGACGACGTGCACCTGCGGCACGACGTCCTGCGGCTCTACCAGGACGCCGACCACTTCGCCGCCGGGGTCGGCAGGCAACGCGACGCGGGAGCGCTCCTGGACAGCTACGCCCCGGAGCGGGTACGAGCGGAGTTCCCCGCGCTGGCAGAGGCCGCGCCGGACGCCTACGCGGGCGGCGTGCTGGTGCGCGGGTTCACGCTGAACGTGCACGATTTCATCGCCCGGTTGCTCGACGAGTTGGAAGACGCCGGAGCGCGGCTGTCGTTCGACGAGGAGGCGGAGACCGCGCTGCGTGACCGGGCCGACCGGGTGGCCGGCGTGCTCACCGACCGCGGGAACTTCCACCGCGCCCACCACTACGTCGTCTCCCCGGGCGTGCACGGCGCGAACATGCTGGCCAACACCGAATCCGCCGGGCAGATCCACGGCGTCCTCGGCTGCTGGCTGGCCGTACCGAATCAGCGGCCGTTGCTGGAGCATTCGCTCAAAATCGCTCGTCGCGGGCATGTCGCCGAGGACGCCAACGTCACCGTCGCCCGCGACGAGCGCGGCGGTGAGGTGCTGGTGTTCGGCTCCGGTTACGGATACACCGGCGCGGACCCGGCCAACATCGACCGGGCCGAGCTGGCGGCGATGCACGCCGCGACCGCCGACACGGCACGACGGCTGTTCCCCCGCGCCTACGCCGCCGCCGGGATCACCCCTGGTGATCCGGACGCGCGGTTCTGCGTGCGCCCGTGGACCGCGTCGAACCTGGGCTTGTTCGAAACGCTGCCCGCCGCGAACGGGGCGTTCGTCGTCGCGGGCGGGCACAACACCGGCGGGTTCGCGCAGGCCCCGGTCGTCGCCGAGGCCGTGCTGGACGCCCTGGCCGGACGTCCGCACCCGATGCACGCGCTATACCACCCGCGACGAGCCCGCGACGTCCTCGGTGGCCCGCCGGCCGCGGCGCCCGTTCCGGCCGAGACCCTCCCGCCGAGGACGGTTCCGGCAGAGCAGGCGCACCAGGTCACCTGATGTTCCGCGGCGAGCAGGGATGACGAGCCTTCGGACACTCGATCACCCGCTCCTGCGCGAGCTGGGCTCTTGGTCGGCTGCGGCACGGCGTGCTGCGCAGCCGCAGCGGATCTCCGGCAGACAGCCGGTGTCGCTGCCGACGACTCCTCCCGAGCTGCACGGGCGCCGCGCCTACCGCGGAAGCCGGACCGAACCCGTTGATATGACAGGAAAATCCCCACTCCGGAGAAAGAGATCATGACCTCGTTGCGCCAGTACGCCGCTGTCCACACCGGACGGTCGACCGATACCGGGAAGCCGCGTGCGTTCTGGTGGGGCTGCGGGCTGGCGCTGCTGGCGGTGATGATCTGGGCCGGGAACTTCGTCGCCGCCCGAGGGTTGGGCGATGAGGTCTCCCCGGTGGCGCTGTCGTTCTGGCGCTGGACGATCGCCACCGCGGTGCTGGTTCCCTTCGTCGCCCGCGCACCGGTGGCCCAGTGGCGGCTGTGCCGCGCCCATGTCGGCTACCTGTGCCTGACCGGATTCCTCGGGGTCGCCGCGTTCAACACCCTGGTCTACATCGCGGGCCGTACCACTTCTGCGACCAACCTGGCGCTGCTGGCGGTGGCCGCGCCGGTGTTCATCGTGCTGCTCGCGCGCGTGCTGGACCGCACGCCGATCACCGGTCCGCAGCTGGCCGGCACGGTCATCGCGCTGGGCGGGGTGGGAGCGCTGATCACCGGAGGGACGCTGATCGGCCTGCGGTGGCACTCCGGCGACCTGTGGATGCTGCTGGGCACGTTGACCTTCGCCTGCTACTCGCTACTGGTGCGCCGCAAGCCGCCTGAGCTGGGGAATTCGGTGTTCCTGGCGAGCATCTTCGGCGTCGGCACGCTGTTCCTGCTGCCGCTGTACCTCGGGGACTTGCTGCTGCTGGGCGGCCGGATGCCCCTGGACGGCCGGGTGCTGTGGTCGCTGCTGTACGTCGGGGTGCTGTCCTCGGCGGTCGCCTTCGCGGCGTGGAACCGGTCGATCGAGATCATCGGCGCCTCGCGCGCAGGCTTCCTCTACTACCTCACACCGGTCGCCACCGCGCTCGCGGCGTGGCTGGTGCTGGGAGAGCGAGCCGGGTGGGTGCAGGGCGCGGCGATGCTGCTGATCGTGTGCGGCGTCTTCGTCAGCAACCACGCCCCGACGACCGGCCGTACGACGAGCAGGGGCCCAGAGACGGGCCCCGGGAAGTAGGAGCGAACGTGTGCGGACTGTTCGGAATCGCCGGGACCGGCCCTGGAGGGGGCGATGCGGGGGCGATCCCCGCGTTGACGTGGGCGCTGGGGTCTGCGTCCCGAGAACGCGGCGTCCACGGCTCCGGTGTGGCGTGCTTGTTCACCGCGATTGACGGCGGCCCCGGGCTCCGCGAGTGGGAACCGGCCACCGCGACCACCGTTGCCGACCTGCGCACGTCGCGGCTGCGGATCGTGAAGACGCCGGGAGCGTTCGACACGATGCCCTCGGCCGGTAGCGCCGACGAGAACGACGGCCCGCCGGCGGACCTGGCCGCCGACTTGAACCGCGCGGCGATCGTGCTCGGCCACACCCGGTTCCGCACCCAGGGGGCGACCGCCGCGCTGGAGCACACCAGCCCGCTGCTGGTCGATTCCGTCGTCGGCACCCACAACGGCGACGTCGACGTGGACACCCTGCCCGCCCCGCCGCCGCGCACGCGGCCGAAGTTCGACACCGAACTCCTGCTCGCCGCGCTGTCCGATGCGGGCGGCGATCGCGCGGCGATCTGCGACCTGCTCACCGGCATGGTCGGCCGTACCGCGCTCGTCTGGGCCGACCTTCGCGATCCGATGCACCTCCACCTCGCCCGCGCCGCGCTGAGCCCGCTGGCCGTGGCCCGTGACCAGTTCGGCCGGTTGCACTGGGCGTCCAATCCGGGGTGGTTGCGCACCCACCTGCCCGCGGTCGGATTGCGCCCCACGGGGTTGCGGATGCTGCGGGAAGGGACGGTCGAGACCTACGACCTGCGCGGTGGCGTCCCGGAATCGGTCTGGCGGGCCGATTTCGTTCCCACCACCCGGGAAAGCGACCTGCGCAAACGCCACTCCGTCGCGTTGCTGGGCTACACCGACCGGGACCGCGCCGCCGACGACGCGTTGTTGCGGCGTCGCGTGCTGTCCTCGTCCGCGTGAGCAGATCGCGACACCCTGATGTTGCACGCGCGTGGGGATTCCGCGCTCTGGCGCGGAGTGCTGTGCCGTCCGCTGAAATGACCGACTGAAGACATGTCGCCCGTCGCGCGTCCCAGAGCGGGACGTCGCGTCGGCGCAACGTTGCGAAGACCATCGAATCTTCCCGGCCGGAAAGGCTGCTCGCCGTGAGTGATCAGACCGCATCGCTTCCCGAGAACCCGTGCTTGGTGACCGAGCGGCTCGTTCTGCGTCCGTGGGAGCCCGCCGACTTCGACGCGGTACGAGCATGGCACGCCGACCCCGTGGTCATGCGGCACCTCGGTGGAGTCCTCGATTCCGCCCGCAGCGACGCGACGGTGCGCCGCTGGACGGCGGAGCTGGAGTCGAAGGGATTCGGCATGCTCGCGGTCTGCCCGGCCGACGGTGCGCGGCCCATCGGCACCGTGGGGCTCGGCCTGCCTGCTTTCGACAGCCACTTCACCCCGTGCGTCGAGATCGGCTGGCGCCTTGATCGGGGCGCCTGGGGGCGCGGCTACGCGACGGAGGCCGCGCGCGCGGTCCTGCGGGACGGGTTCGACCGGCTCGGGCTGGCGGAGATCGTCGCCTTCACCGCCAGGCAGAACACCGGGAGCGAACGGGTGATGAACCGCCTGGGCATGCGGTACGACCCCAGCGGGGACTTCGTGCGCCGATTCCGCCCCGACGGGCCGGAAGTCCCGTCCGTGCTCTGGCGTGTCCGCGCCGGCGATCTGGGTGAGGACGGTGCACTGCAAGAAAACGGCGACCCGCGAAAAGGGGGAGGCGTGTGATCGGCTTCCACCTGCGGGGTGGCTCTCGTGAATCCGGGCAGCCCTGAATCGGGCAACGGCGTCGGGTGTCGACCATCGGACGTTGCGCAGCCGGGTGCGGGTGCTGATCCCGCTGAGATCAGCCCTGTTGCTGTACTCCCCGCTGGTGAACTGAGGAGTCGCGGGAAGTGCCTGAGCGGGTGGCGGAGCTGGAGCCGCTGTTCCTGTTGACCAATGGTTCGCAGGTGTCGTGAAAGCCCGGTCACCGGACTTGCGGAGCGGCGACCGCTGTCGCGGCGCCACACTCCGAGCCAGGCGGAAACGTCCTGGCGCTGCCCTGCGGGCGGTCTCGTGCGGGATTCCCCCGAAGTGCGGGCGTGGAAAATGGAAAATTTTTGTTTCCGGAATTATTAAACGATCTCAGCTCGCCGGTGTCGTGATATGGGAATGCGCGATCGGGCAGGGATAATTCTCGTACGTGATCGCTTCGAGGTGCTGGTGAGTTGAACTCTGTTTCGTCTGATTGACTCCGCTCGGCAACTGAAATTCGGCAGAGGGGAAAACTCATGAAGCAGGTCACGCAGCGCCGGCTGGGGCGTGGAACGGCGTTGACGGCGGCAGTGGGTGCCGCGCTCGCCATGGCGACGGCGGGCACCGCGCAGGCGGCCACTCCCGGGGTCTTCACGCTGTGCTCGAAGGGTTCTTACGCGTCCTACGCGGTGTTCCCGGAACGTGGTGGCATGGCCACGACCCTCGTTCCCAGCGGCGCCTGCGAGAAGTTCGAATTCGGTGGCAAGAAGCCGGAGCGGGTGGAGATCCACCAGGGTCGTGGCGCGCTCATCGGCCCGGTCACCTACGACGGCCGGGCGGGCTTGAACATCGCGACCGTCAACGGGCCGAGCTTCCACCCGTTCTGATCCTCGCCGGCCGAGGACCGGGCTGTGCCGTTGCCATGAACCACGTGGCAACGGCGCAGTCATGTCGCCGGAGATTTTCGGCACACCGATGCGGGGAAATCGAGCCGTGCGGAAAGGCGCCCTTGCGCCAAGTGGCGCGATCCGGTTTCAAGTGGGGGGAATCCCCGTTCGCCGGGAACGCGGTCCGGACGGCAGCCCGAGTTGCGGACACTCGTGGTGGTCGCGCGTTGCCGCGGATTTTCCGCCGTGGAGGAGTGGTTCGAAGGCGCTGCGCAACCGAACTGCTCGCTTTCCAGTTTCGGAGGATGATCGGGATGACTTCCCAAGCCGAATCAGCAGAATCGTCGCCGGCCCTGCACGAGGAGCACGAGTCACCGAAGCGCGTGCGGGTGGCGGCCTGGGCGGCTGATCCCATCACGCTGAACGGTTTGACGCAGGCGTTGATGGGCCGTCTCGACGTGTTCGTCGCGACGGGCGAACTCCCCGCCGACGTGGACGTCCTGGTGGTCGCAGCCGACCGGGTCAGCATGGACGTCATGGTCAACATGCGCCGGGCCGCCGCTCAGTGCTCGGCACCGATGGTGCTGGTGACCAACGAGCTCGACCGGACCCAGCTGCTGGCCGCGGTCGAATGCCGCGTGGTCGCGGTGCTGCACCGCAGCGCGGCCACCGAGGAACGGTTGGTCAGCACGATCGACGTCGTGGCCGGAGGTGGTGGTCTGCTGCCGCCGAACCTGCTCGGTGATCTGCTGCGCCAAGTGCAGAACCTGCACGAAGAGGTGCTGGCTCCGCGCGGTCTGAACTCCTCCGGGCTGACCAGTCGCGAGGTCGACGTCATCCGGTTGCTCACCGAAGGGTGTGACACCGAGGAGATCGCGACCCGGATGTGCTATTCGGAACGCACCGTGAAGAACGTCATCTACGCCATGACGAGCCGCTTCAACCTGCGCAACCGTCCGCAGCTGGTCGCGTACGCGATGCGTTCCGGAATCATCTAGCACCGGCGCGAGGAGCGGATCGGCAGGCGGTGGCGCCGAAATCCCCTCGCAGCACGCCGAAACCGGTGCCGCGCGGGGATGATCGGTGCCCTTCGTCCGTCCTGGTCTCAGCCCGCGACGTCCTCACGCGGACGCCGGCGCGGCGCCGCGCAACATCGCCGTCGCCAGCTCGGCGCGCGACTGGTACCCGGCGCGCTGGAAGAACCGGGTCAGCCGCCCCTCCACGCTCTTCGCGCTGGTCCCGAGAACGACGCCGATCTGCTGGTTGGTCAATCCGTCCGTGATGAGGGTCGCGAGCAACCGTTCGTTCTCGGCGAGGGTGGCGCTCCGGCCCGCGACGGCGATGTTGCGCGCGCGCATCAGCAGCCGCAGCCGCGCCCGCGGAATCAGCGCGTCGAGCTCGCCGAACGTCCGGTACGCCTCCCGCAGCAGCCGCGGGTCCCCGAGCCCGCTCTCGGCCACGACCAGGGCGGTGCGGGCCAACTCGACCTTTCGGCGGCGGGAGCGGGAGAGCTCGACCGCTTCGCGCGCGGCAACCGGATCGCGCTCCACCAGCACTCGCGCGAGCAGGTGATTGCGCCGCGCGGCGGGGGTTCCCAGGCGTTCGGCGATCCGCTTGAGCCGCGCCGCGCACTTCCGGCCGGCCGCCGCGTTCCCGTGCCGCGACTCCCATACCGCCAGTCGCAGCCACAGTTCGTCGGTGCCGACGACGATCCCGTCCGCGCCCGCGCGAGCGAGCCCCTGCTCGATGAGCGTGCGCGAGAGGTCGTGGACGCCGAGCGTGCTTTCCAGGTCCGCGGCGGGCGCGGCCAGCAGGTGCGGCAGCAGCAGGTGCTGTGAGCGGGCTTCGTCGAGCACGGCGCGCGCGCTGTTCAGCTGGCCGCGGGCGGTCAGGATCGTCACCGCTTCCCGGTACATCGGTGTGCGCCCGGGAGCTCGGCCGTGGACCGTGGCCGCGGCCATCGTGGACCGGGCGGTGTCGAGCGCTTCGTCCCACTGCTCGTGCGCACCGGGGTCGCCGAGTTCTGCCGCGCCGCGCAGGTGGAGGGCGTTCGTCACCAACTGCTTCACCGGCCCGGCGGCGCTGCTCGCGTCGTCCTCGGTCTGCTCCTGGCCGGACGCCACCCCCAGCATCGACGCCGCTACTCGACCGATGGCCTGGCCGAATGCCGCCGTGGCCCGGCTTTCCGATCGCCACTGCTCGGATTCGGCGGCGAGCTGCTCGTGCGCTTCCTGCCAGCGATCGAGCAGGCAGAGCGCGGCGGCCCGGGTCACGATCCGGGACGCCGCACCGCCGGGGATCGATCGCCAGCCCTCCCGGACGAAGTCCTGCAACGCGGTCGCGTCACCGTGCTCGGCCAACCCGGCCACGTAGACGAGTTGCAGTTGCTGTTCGGCGATGGGTGAGAGCGCGTGGGGGAGCGTGCGCAGCGCGAGGGCGGCCGATTCGAAGGCGGAGCCGAACCGCTGCTGCACCGCGCACGACACGGCGTGCCGGTGCAGCGCCACGGCTCGGCGGGCGGGGTCGGTGGTCAACTTGGTCGCCGCCAGCAGCCATCGCACCTCGTGATTCTCGTGCGCATCCGAGGCGCTGTGCTCCAGCAACTGCGCGGCGGCGCGCTCGGGGTCCACCAACCTGCCCGCGTCCACCAGCCGTTCGGGCAGGTAACCGGGGTCAGCGCAGGGCGCGCCGTTCCAGAGGGCGCGCACGGCGAGCAGCCCGATCCTGCGCCGTTCGAAGGGCCCCGCGCAGGAAGCGAGCACGGTGGCGAGCATCGGTACGCGGAAGCGCCAGGAATTCGGCTGCGGGCCGCGCAGCAGCACGTCCGCTTCGGCCAGCGCGCGCAGGATTTCGCGGACTTCGTCCTCGCCGCGGTTGACGCAGTCCGCGATCAACGATGGCGCGGCCTCGCCCAGCGGGTGCAGCACTGCCAGCGATTTCAGCACGGCCCTGGCCGGTGATTTCGGTTCGCACAGGTCGGTGAACAGCGGATGGGTGTTGGACAGGTGAGGAGCCCGGTCCCGCACCAGGTGCACTCGGCGGTCGACCACCCGCAGGCAGTCGGAGGCCAGGTATCCCTCGACGGCGGCCTCGATGACGGCGGGGAGTCCTCGGCAGGAGTTCCGCAGCGCGGCGGCCATGCCGGGCGCGGGCACCGCGTTGAGCAGCTCCGCGAGGACCTGCTCCACTTCGGCTTCGCCCAGCGGGCGGAGCCGTTCCTCGTGCACCAGCCCGTTGCCCGCCAGTCGGTCGAGGCCCGCCCGGTCGGCTGCGCCGCTGCGAGCGGCGCAGACCAGGGTGATGCGGGTGCCTGCCAGTGCGTTCAGGAAAGCGGTGATGGAGCCGGCGGATTCCGGGTTGATCCGGTGCGCGTCGTCGAGGAAGACCACGAGCCGGTCGGGCTGCCCGGCCAGGGCCGCCAGCAGCCGCCGGAACGAGGCCGTGGCGAAGTCGCCGCGAGCGGGCGGCGCGCCGAGCTCGTCGGCGAGCCGGGCGGCGAGGTGCGCCGCATCGCATTCCCTGCGCGGTATCGGAACGTTCACCGTGGTGGTGCGCTCGTCGGTGAGCCGCAGCCGCGCTTGCGCGAGAGCCGTGCTGCGGCCGATCCCGGCGGGGCCGGTGACCACGATGAGCGGGACGTCGGGGCGGTGCAGGCAGACGTCGACGATGCGATCGACTACTTCGCCGCGGACGACCGAACGGGCACTCGGCCCGCGTTCTCGAGCAGTGTTGCCCCGCGGGGGCGTGCGCTGGAGGGCCGCGTCGGGGAGTGTCAGGTGGTCCGGGGCGGCGGGCTGGTGCGTGGGTCGATGAGTGAACACGGTCCCAGTATTGCCAGCGGTCCCGAGACCTTCCGCATTCACGTGATGACAAAACTCTTAATCATTTCTTGCGCGAATGTGGGCCGGGTGGAACATATTACACCGTTCTGAAATATGTCATTCCGGATTCTTGATCTCCTGCTGTTCCGCTGATCCCGGCGCTAGCGTGCGGTCGTCGAGCCAGGGCGTCGAAGGCGGCGCAGCGATGCAGGAGGACGACGATCATGACGCGGGAGAAGACGGCCATCACGGGCCGGGACGAGGTCTTGGCGGAACTGTGGACCGCGCTGTCGTCCGGAACGAAGCACGGTCGGCTGCTGGTCGTGCGCGGTGCGCAGGGCATCGGCAGGACCCGGTTGCTGGAGGCCGCCGCTCGGCGCTGGCTGTCCAGGGGGCTGCGGGTGACCCAGGTGCGTGCGAGACGTGAGCGCTACGGGATCGGCGCCGTGGTCGACGCGCTCCGGGAGGACTTCGACCGGTCCGGCGGGCCCGCCCTGATCGAATGCATCAGCGCGCTGGCACGGCTCCGCGAGGGCGAGCCGACGGATCAGGGCGCGCGGTTCGTCACCGTGGTGGACGAGTTCAACCGGGTGTTCGGGCAGGTCGGTGGCACCGGGCGGACCGCGGTGCTCGTCGACGACGTCCTGGAGATCGCGGACCCCGTCCCGCTGCTGCTCGCGGCCCGCCGTCCGGGTTGCCTGGTCGTCGCGTCCTTGCGCACCGGTGCCGAGCCCTCCCCGGTCGCTCGCGAACTGCTGGAGCTGGCCGACGAGGTGCTGGATCTGGATCCGCTGCGCAACGCGGACATCGCGACGATCACGGGCGGCGACCTCGACGAGAGCGTGCACGAGGCGCTGCGCGCTGCGCTGGGTCCGCTCTACGGCAATCCGGGCGCCGTCTTGGCGACCGTGCGGGAACTGCGAGACCGCGGGCGGATCGTCGACCACCGCTTGACCCCCGCGGACGCGGAGATCGAACTTCCCGCCGACCACGAGCTGGTGCTGCGCGTCCGCCGGCTCGGCGCGCTCCCCCCGCGACTGCTCGCCGCGGTGGCCGCTCTCGGAGCGCTCGACCTCGACGACGTGCCGCTGGTCGCCCACGCCCTGGGGGACGACTTGGCGGAGTGCGAGCGGGCGGTGGACGAACTCGTCGAGGAGGGGCTGCTCGTGGGGGAGGAGGAGCGGCAGCTGCGCTGCGGCTGCCCGGCCCTCGCGGCGGCCTTCGTGCGCCAGCAGCGGGACGTGGTGCGGTGCCTGGCCGTCCCGCGACCGTCGGGCGCGAAGGTGCCCGTGCGGTCGAGGGCGGCGGTGGGCTCCTCCGGTTCGCGGTCGCAACCGGCCGCGCGGGCGCAGTCGTGGTCCGCGGCCGACGGCCGGCTGCTCGGCCTGATCAGTTCGGGGCTCACCAATCGACAGATCGGTTCGAAGCTGGGGCTGAGCGAGAAGACGGTGGAGAACCAGTTGACCAGGTTGTTCGCCAAGACCGGGTGCCGGTCCCGCGTGGAGCTGGTGACGGTGGCGAACGCGCCGCGGCTCGCGGTCGGCGGGGCCGTCGGCACCCGGATCGCTCCGTCGGCCTGATCGGATGCGTTGCGGAACTCCCCGGCGCGAGATACTCGTGCGTTCGCGGAACGCGCTGGGTCCGTGCGAGCGACCGAGCTGCCCAGCGGCGGCCGGACCTGGCTCGATCCACTGCGCGCCGTCCTCAGCCGAGCTCGTCCCGGCCACCGGGGGGATCGAAGCGGTAGCCCACGCCCCACACGGTCACCAGCACCTCCGGGCGCGACGGGTCGAGCTCGACCTTCTCCCGCAGTCGTCTCATGTGGACGGTCACGGTGGAGTCGTCGCCGTAGTCGCGATCCCACACCTTGCGCATCAGCTCGTCGCGGCGGAACACCCGGCCGGGGTTGTCCATGAGGAACGTCAGCAGCGCGAACTCCCGGTTGGTCAGCACCAGTCGCCGCCGACCTCTGCTGGCGACCCGCGCGTAGTGGTCCACCACCAGGTCGCCCGCGCGCCGGATGCCGGGAGACGGTGCGGGAGGTCTGGCCCGCACCCTGTGGAGCACCGACTGGACCCGCATCACCAGCTCTCGCGGGTCGAGCGGTTTCGTCAGGTAGTCGTCCGCGCCGGCCTCCAGCCCGCGCAGCCGGTCCTGCTCGGCGTCCGGCGAGGTCAGCATGATCACCGGTACCCGGCTCCGGGTGCGCAGCTCCAGGCAGAACTCCGAGCCGTCGAGGCCGGGCAACGTCATGTCGAGCACGACGAGGACGGGACGCAGCTCGTGCGCCAGCTCCAAGCCGAGCAGGCCATCGGACACGACCACCGCGGTGTAGTCCGCTCGGCGCAGGTGATCGGTGATCGCCTGGGACGTCGCGGGATCGTCCTCGAGAACCAGGATGCGTGGTCCTCGTGCGCGCGAGCGGTCCTGCTGAGCACGATTCGGCGGTGTCATCTCCTGAACCTGTTTCTCACTCTCGAGCTCATTTCCGTCCACCTTGTTCCGAGGCGACCGGGCGGTGGTCACCGCCGGGCGCGGGTACGGCGAATCGGCCGTGCGCGACGGCGGTCGCGCGGCAGGCGATTGGTCGGCCTGGCCATTGTTCGCCACATTCCCCGGGGGATCGGTAGTGCCCGGATAAAGTCACGCTGCGCCTGGATCGGTGGTGGAAATTGTACGTCCCGCCGAGGACGCGGGGAGCGGCCCAGGTCGTTGCGGAATCCATTCCGCCTGTCCGTCGTCCACCAGCGCGAAGCTGAACGAGGTGGCGGGAGTGAACCGCTGATGAACAGCGGTTTTGTCGCTCATCGTCGTCATCGGTCGGGCTATGGATTCCAGGAGGGCGCCGATTCGCGGCTGCTCGCTGATGTCGCGGAAACATGGTTTCGCTGGTTCGGTGATGCCCTTCCGGGTAATTCCGTTGCCTGGAGGTGTCATCCGCTCCCCGTCGGCCCCGCCGCGGTGGTGACTTCGGTTAGTTTTGGGGTAAATGAATTGATCGGTAGTGGATACTCGGCTCGCCGCAGGCGGTCCGGTGCGTCGTGCGATCGGGAGAAATGAAAGATGAAGAACGGTTTCCTGTCGTATTCGGACCACTTCGCCGGCGGCAGTGGCTGGAAAGTCCCTGCGCTGGGCAAGGAGTACGGACCGGGTGAGGAAGTGCCCGCACCCGTGAAAGCGCGCCGGAGCGGTCCCGGCACGAGCGCGGAGACGCTCCTGCTCGGCGGTCGTACCGAACGGGCGTGGTTGCGCGGCACGGCGGTCGGGCCTTGCTCGCGGTGCGCTGAGCACGGTCCGGGGCAGCCGCGCGCGGTGGCGCTGGCCGAAGCGCCGACCAGGTGCTGTCCCGGTTGTCCGGGATGCCGGTGACGTCGATGCCGAAGCGGTTCCGGGGTGCGCCGAGCGCACTCGCCCTCGGTCGGCCCGCAGACGGCTCCGGCGCAGCGGCTCCGCGGCCGCAACGGCGAAGCGAGATCTGATGTGCCCTGTCGTGAGCGCCGATGAAGCAGCGCATCGCGCCCTCAGCGGGGGAGGTTCGGCCACGGGACGCGTCGAAGAGCTGCTGACCGTCATGTCGGAGCAAGCGGCCGCGGTGGCGCTGCTGCGGGAGAAATGGGCCGAGTCGGTCCGAGCGGTGCCACCGGCGCCCGACGACGGCGGGTCTGACGGGGCGAGCTCGTGGTCGCTCACCGACCCGCGGCGCCGGCTGTGGTTCAGGGCCGAAGGCGTGCGCGAGATGAGGTTCTCGAACTACGCCCTGTGGGTGGGGTGGTGGGTAGATACCGCGCAGCTCGCGCTGCGATCCGCCGTGGGTGAGCCGGACCCCGAACTGCGGGAGGCGACCGCGGACGGCTCGTCCGAGGCCGCGCAGGGGCCGGAGCGCGGGAAATCCGATCCGCCGCGGCTGGTTCAGCGCGCCCGGCTCCGCCGCTGGGGCGAGAATTGGATCAACGATTCGCTGCCCTGGTTGCTCCCGCGCGATGATCTGGACAGGTTGCTCGCGCTCACCGGCGATACGAGCTCCGCGCGGGCCGTGCGGCTCGCCCACCGATCCGTGCTGGACGCTCGGCACGCCGGGGATCTCGCGCTGGAGCAGGAGGAGTCGGGTTCGGCCGCGACGTGCGAGGTGAACCGGAACTGGAACCTCTACGGCCGGCGGCATCCCCTGGTGTGCGAATACGCGCGCGCGATCGCCGACCACTTGGCGAAGTGGACCTCGGCGCGACCGTGAGCCCGCCCGTGGTTCAGTAGCCGAAGTTCTGCGTCCACCACGGAGTTCCGCGGCCGATGTGCAGTCCGACGCCGATCGCCCGGAACTCGCCGTTGAGGATGTTCTCCCGGTGCGGGATGCTCTGCATCCAGGCGCGCACCACGCTGGCCGGGGTTTCCTGCCCGACCGCGATGTTCTCCCCGGCCGGGTCCTCGAAACCTTCGGCCAGCATCCGTTCGAACGGCGACGGGCCGCGAAACCCTTGGTGTGCGAAGAAATCCCGCTGCGCCATGTCGGCGCTGTGCCGTCGGGCCGATCGGCGCAGCCGCTCGTCGCCCTCCAGCCGGGTCAGTCCGCGCTTGGTGCGCTCGGCGTTGACCAGTGACACGACCTTGTCCTCGGTTCGGGACCGCACCGCGTCCCGACCGGCTCCGAGCGCCATGCGTCGTCCACCTTCCTCGGTCCGCGGGTTCCGAACTCGACGGTTGCCATCGGTCTCCCTTATATCGCGAAGTCCGCCGCCGAATGCGGTGCGAGCGGGGATGTGCCCGAGCAGGCAATCGTGCCCGCGTTCGGGTAGGGGGCGCGCACGTCGGCTTCCATATTCGAATTCGACGACGAGTATTGCGGGTGCCCGCGCACGCGCGCCGGTCCTCCGGTGCGGTACGCGGCGAGCACAGCGAGAGGAGCTTTCGAATGGCACAGCAGGTGCAGACCTCGACTCCGGGCATGCAGTCCGCGGGGCAGAAGTTCAGCGACACCGCCAGCGATTTCACCAGGGACATGCAGTCCGTCAACACCATGATGGCGACCCTGCAGACGAGTTGGCACGGCGACGCCTCCCGGAACTTCAACCAGGCGATGGACAACTGGGAGAAGTCGTTCAGCATCGTGATCAACAAGCTGATCGGCATGATGGAGGTCATGGGGATCAACTCCAAGGACTACGTGGCGGCGGAGGACGACGCGACCAGCCAGGCCGGTTCCTTCGGCTCCGCTCTCCCGCTGCCGGGAGTCTGAGCGGTTCCGTCCTTTCCACATTGTTCGAGTCCGCTCGCCAGCGGATTGATGAGGAGTGTAAATGTCTGATTATCGGTTCAACTTCGGTGTCGCGGACGCGACCCTCTACGACATGGACGCGGTCAACAACAAGGTTCGATCGGCGCTCACCGAAATGGAGCGGGCCGTCGAGTCCAGCCTTTCGGAATGGACCGGTGACGCGCAGGCCGCCTACTGGGAAGCCAAGGCGGCGTGGAACCAGCAGGCCAACATGATGCCGCAGTACCTGCAAGCGGGTCGCCAGACCCTGCTCAACATCTCCGACAACTACGGCACGACCGAGCAGCGCGCTCGGCAGATCTGGGACCAGACCCGGGGTTGAGGGATTGCGCGATCACGTTGCGGCTCGGCCGCCGGGGAGGTGACCCCGGCTTTCCCGGCGGCCAGCGCCGTGGCCATCGGGGCCGCATCCGGAGAACGAGCTTGGAGAGGTTGTCATGGGAGACAAGCAGGGAATCGACTACTGGCGGGACAGCGACGCGTGGGAGGACACCGACTACGCCGACTGGAAGAAGATCGATGCGTTCGTCGACGAGGGGTATCTGACCGAGGACGAGCGTGAGCTCCTCCAGGCGCGCGGCAGCGCCGCCGCGCTCGGTCACAGCAGCAGTCCGGGCGAGACCGATGACCCGTGGGAGAAGTACCTCGACCTGAAGGAGGAGTACAAGGACGACCCGCGGTTCGGCGAGAACGGCAAAGCCGAGGACCTCGCGAAGCCGGACGGCTACGGGGAGGGGCCGAAGGAAGATACCGACTACGTCGACAAGCTCGACTGGGGACTGGACGACGACAAGACGCCGCCGGAGGTGGAAGACCCGCCGAAGGTCCCTAAGTACGACAACGAGGGCAAGGAAGGCGACGAGGTCGTCGTGAGCACCGAGGCGCTCAAGACCTTCGCGCAGAACATGTTGAAGTTGAAAGCCATGATCACCCCGGCGAAGGACTACGTCAACGACGTGGAAATCCTGCCGGGAGCTTTCGGCAACGCGTACCGGCTTCGCGACCGGGTCATGGGATCCGACGGGGAGAACGGTTCCGCGGGGCTCAAGACCGCCATCTACGACTTCCTGCACAACACGGAAAAGGGCTTCGACTTCCTGGAGGAAGACCTGGCGCGCGTGTTGAAGGAGTACGCCGAAGCCGAAGATCTGAACAAGGTCGCCGGCAGCGATTTCGACGCCATCATGGCGAAGGCGTACTCCTACATCGGTGAAACGGAGTCCGGCGAGTAGTACGAGTCGGACGCGGCGTAGTGGTGCGGGGTGCGGGAAGGGGCGGCCCGCGCACCCCGGGGGCGACTAATTCGAGATCTTCCGGAACCGGGTGATCTCACCTCATCGGCGGTTCAGGGGCGGTAGGAGCAGGCGTGGGTTCGCACCAGGAAAATTACGACGAGAACAGCAGCAACACCACTGCGGATGATGACGACAAGCATTCCGTATTCGCCGATTCCGCCGGTACCGCTGAAGGGGACGACAACTTCAACGACTGGGACTGGAAGCGGATCAAGGCCGCGCTGACCGGTGGCGCCGCCGTGATCGGGGACCAGGACGACCGGCTGCGCGGCCTGGTCGACCCGGTGACCTTGCAACAGGCCGCCAACAACTTCGACTTCGCCCGCAAGACCATGGAGTCCGTCGCCGAGAACCTCCGCGACCAGGCCCGTGCCACGGCGGGTCCCGACGGCATCTGGAAAGGGCCTGCCGCGCGGGCGTTCCTGGCGAAGATGCAGACGTTCGCCAACAACATCGACGCGCACGCCAGGCTGCTCAGCGACGGTGCGCTGGAGAGCGAGGCGGGCGGGTCGATCGCCGACACGCTGCGGATGAACGGGAACTACCTCGCTTGGGGCGGGCAGACCGTCGACTACTACGACCGCTACTACGCCGACGTGGCGTTGCAGCGCGGGGTCGCTCCGAAGATGGAAGACAACAAGGTCATGGTGAGCAAGGACGAGGAAGTCGTCAAAGCCATGACCGACTCCATGCGCCAGGTCATCGTGCAGGTCTCCTCCAACTACGAGTGGCGCAAGGACGACGTCGTCACTCCGGACGCGGTCAAGGGCGAGGCAGCACCACCACCCCCGTCGCCCAAGCCGCCGCCGAAGGAGCCACCGCCGCCGAAGAACCCGCCGCCGCCCAAGGAACCGCCGCCGCCCAAGTCGCCGCCGAAGGAGCCGCCGCCCAACGAGCCGCCGCCGCCCAAGGAACCGCCGCCAGTGGAGCCGCCACCCGCTGGTGGTCCGGAAGGCGATCCGCCGCCGGTGGGTGGTCCGGAGGGAGATCCGCCGCCGGTCGGCGATCCACCGCCGGTGGGTGGTCCGCCGCCGGTCGGTGGTCCGGGAGGCACGCCGCCGCCGGCGGGCGGCCCTGAGCAGCAGCAGGTGAACAGCCAAACCCCGCCGCCGGTGGGTGCGCCGCCGCCAGTGGGTGGTCCGCCGCCGGTGGGTGGTCCGGGAGGGACGCCTCCGCCGGGAGGCACCCCGCCACCGGGAGGCACCCCGCCACCGGGAAGGACGCCGCCACCGGTCGGCACCCCGCCGCCGGTAGGTGGGCCGCCGCCGGTCGGCACACCGCCGCCGGTGGGCAATCCCCCTGGGAACCGCCACAACCCGAGAAATCCTGGAGGAAATCAGGGCAACGTTCCGCCGCCGGTCGGCGGGCCACCAGTGGGCGATGGGCCTCCGGCCGGGAATCCCCCGCCGGTGGGCAGTCCGCCTCCTGTCGGGAGCCCGCCGCCGGTGGGAAGTCCGCCGCCGGTGGGTAGTCCCCCTCCAGTGGGAAGTCCGCCTCCGGTGGGGAGCCCGCCTTCGGCGGGCGGCCCGCCGCCAGTGGGGAGCCCGCCGCCGGTCGGCGGCCCACCGCCGGTCGGCGGCCCACCGCCGGTGGGGCAGCCGCCGGGCGGTACGCCGGAGGGTTGGTCGCCGGGTGAGGGTCAGCAGTCGTCGTCCGGGCAGGACGAGCGCGGTGGGATGCCGATGATGCCGCCGATGATGCCGCCGGGCGCCGGTGGTGGCGGTGGTGGCAATGGCGGTGGTGAGCGTTCGGATGCGTCCGGTCTGCTCGACGCCGGGAATGAGCCGTGGTCGGGTTCCGGTTCGCCGGTGGGCGATCCGGAGGCTCCGTTCGGCGCCCCGCCGGTCGACGCTCCTTCGGCGGGTCGGCCGCCGGGCGGTACGCCGGAGGGTTGGTCGCCGGGTGAGGGTCAGCAGTCGTCGTCCGGGCAGGACGAGCGCGGTGGGATGCCGATGATGCCGCCGATGATGCCGCCCGGAGCTGGTGGCGGTGGTGGCAATGGCGGTGGTGAGCGTTCGGATGCGTCCGGTCTGCTCGACGCCGGCAGTGAGCCGTGGTCGGGTTCCGGTTCGCCGGTGGGCGATCCGGAGGCCCCGTTCGGCGCCCCGCCGATCGAGGCTTCTCCCGTCGGAGAGGCCGCGCCGGTCGACGTGCCGGGCGCGGACGAGCAGCAGGAGCCCGAGCAGCAGGTGGCCGGTGGGATGCCGATGATGCCGCCGATGGTGCCGCCGGGCGCCGCCGGTGGCGGCGGCGAGCGTTCCGACGCGTCCGGTCTGCTCGACGCCGGGAGCGAGCCGTGGGAGGCCGCAGGTCCGCCCGCGGGCGATCCGGAAGCTCCGGCCGTGCCGGTGCCGCCGGGCGAGGTGCCGTCCGCGCCGCAGCAGCGGGCCGATCCGCCCGCACCGGTGGGCGAAGCCGGGAAGGTGGCCGGCGGCGTGCCGGTCGTTCCCCTCGTGGTGCCGCCGCTGGGCGCTCTCGGCCCGAACCGGGAGCGCCGGCGCGGTACCCACGAGCCGGAGGGCTCCGGGCCCGCCGGCACCACGAGCGCTGACGGGAACGGTGCGTCGGCCGAGCCGGTCGATCCCGCCGTCCGCGAGGACGAACCGGCCGCCGAGCCGGAGTGGCCGCAGGACCACGTCCCGGTGGTGCGCCAGGAGGACGGGGCCAAGGACACCGGGGCCTGGGACAGCCCCGGCGTCCTGCCCTGGCTGATCCCGTTCCCGGTGTCCGGCGATGCCGATCGGGAGCGCGACCGGCCCGCCGCGGACCACTCGCTGCGGGACACCACCCCGTGGGAACCCGAGCGGGCCGCCGGCGATGCGGGCTACGCCGCGTGGCGGCGCGCGAGCTTGGGCGGAGACCGGCGGGTCCCGGCGGAGGAGGAGAGCCCCCTGCGCTGCGGCGGGCCGGACTTCACCCCGGAGGAGCTCGCGGCCATGCGGGCCGAGGAAAGAGCGGAAGCCGAACGGCAGGCGGAGGAGAAGGCCAAGGCGGAAGCCGAGGCGGAGGCGGAGAACGAGAAGGAGCGTTCCAGTTCGGACCTCCTCGTGAGGGATAACTCCGCCTGGGGCGGCGGTTCCGCAAAACCGCCGCCGGGCGCGCTGGGATGAGGTCGATGTCCCCAGCGGTCGACACGAACGAGGCAAACCCATGAGCACCATCACGGTGAAGCGCCCACCGCGCGCCACGGGGCCGGAGATGCCCGAGGGCACGGTGGAGCTGCAGGAGCCTCCGGTCATGGAGGAACCGGCCGCGATGGACTTCCGATCGGTGGCCATGATCGTGCCGATGGGCATCGGCTCGATGGCGATGATCATGATGGTCTCGTCCCGGAGCAGCTCGCCGATGATGTACATCATGGGCGGCGGCATGGCGCTGGCGATGCTGGTCATGGTGCTGACCCAGCTCGGCCGCAACGGGGCCGAGCGCAAGCGCAAGATGGCGTCCGAGCGCCGCGACTTCCTGCGCTACATCGCGCAGCTGCGGGAGAAGGCCAGGGAGTCGGCGGACCAGCAGCGCCGGGCCGTGGTGTGGAGCAACCCGGCGCCGTCCTGGTTGTGGTCGATCGCCGCCGGTCCCCGGTTGTGGGAGCGGCGGGCCAACCAGGACGACTTCGGGCGCGCCAGGATCGGATTGGGCGCGCAGGCCGCGGCGGTGGAGTACACGGCGCCGTCGACCAAGCCGATCGAGGACCTGGAACCGCTGGCGGCGGTCTCGCTGCGGCGGTTCCAGGAGGCCTACGGCACCGTCTCGGGAATTCCGATGTCGGTGGGGCTGCGCAGCTTCACCAGCGTGGAGTTCGCAGGTGCGCAAGAAGGCGTGGTCGGCTTGGTGCGGTCCCTGCTGGGCCAGCTGGTCACCTTCCACTCGCCGGACGAGCTGCGGGTGGCGGTGCTGACGAGCGAGACCTGCCAACCCGAGTGGGACTGGGTCAAGTGGCTGCCGCACAACGCCCACCCCACCGCGCACGACGCAGCGGGCCCGCTGCGGTTGTTCGCCTGCGACCACGACGAGCTGATGGACGTGCTCGGCGCGGACATCACCGACCGGCCCGACCACGACCCGAGCAGCCGCCCGGGCGTGGTCGAGCCGTTCGTGGTGGTGGTCGCGCACCTGACCGAGATCCCCGAGTCCTCGCGGCTGCTCGACACCGGGCTGCGCAACGTCGTGCTGCTGGACCTGTCCGGGCGGCTGCCCGGCGGGCCCAAGGTGCTGCGGCTGACCGCGGAGGACGACGAGGTGAGCTTCCCGGTGGGGGAGGAGACCGGCACGGCCCTGCGCGACGGGCTGAGCCTGGTGCAGGCCGAGGCGCTGGCCAGGTCGATGGCGCCCAAACGCACCAGCGGCTCCGTGGACGTCGTCGACCAGCCGTTGGAGAGCGACTTCGAGCTGACCACGCTGCTGGGCATCCGCGACCCGCGCACGTTCGACGTGCCCGCGCAGTGGCGGCCCCGCGCCGCGCAGCGCTCGCGGTTGCAGGTGCCGATCGGCGTCACCACCGAGGGCGAAGTCGTCGAGCTGGACCTGAAGGAACCCGCCCAGGGAGGGATGGGCCCGCACGGCATGCTGATCGGCGCCACCGGCTCCGGCAAGAGCGAGCTGCTGCGCACCTTGGTGGCGGGCCTCGCGGCGACGCACTCGTCGGAGATCCTCAACCTGGTGCTGGTCGACTTCAAGGGCGGCGCGACGTTCCTGGGCATGGACGAGCTGCCGCACACCTCGGCGGTGATCACCAATCTCGCCGACGAACTGCCGCTGGTCGACCGGATGCAGGACGCGCTCAACGGTGAGCTGGTGCGCCGCCAGGAGTTGTTGCGCGCCAGCGGATATTCCTCGTCGTTCGAGTACGAGAAGGCGAGGGCCGGGGGCGCCCGCCTGGTGCCGTTCCCGGACCTGCTTCTGGTGGTCGACGAGTTCAGCGAGCTGCTGGCGAGCAAGGCCGAGTTCATGGACCTGTTCGTCTCCATCGGGCGGCTCGGCCGCAGCCTCGGGGTGCACCTGCTGCTGGCTTCGCAGCGGCTCGACGAGGGCCGCATCCACCGGGTGGAAGGCCACCTGTCCTACCGGATCGCGCTGCGCACGTTCTCCTCGATGGAGTCACGGGCCGTGATCGGCCAGGCCAAGGCGTACGAGCTGCCGTCCGACCCGGGCAACGGCTATTTGAAGATCGATACGACCACGCTGGTGCGGTTCAAGGGCGCCTACGTCTCCGGGCCCTGCCCGGAGCGCGACGGCGCGGCCCCTGCCACCTCCGAAGAGCGGGCGTTCTCCGAGGTCGTCTCCTTCCGCACGCAGCCCTACCCGAGCCTGCACCAGATCCGGCAGCACGAGGAGCAGGGCACCCCGGAGCCGGAGGCGGAACCCGAGGACGAGTCCGGTGAGGACGCCCCGTCGCTGATCGAAGTCCTCATCGGACGGTTGAAGGGCTCGGGCCCGCCCGCCCGCCAGATCTGGCTGCCGCCGCTGTCGGCGGCGCCGAGCCTGGACGGCCTGCTGCCCAGCGTGGTGCCGGACCCGGTCCGCGGCATGACCGTCGAGCCCACCGGCGGCCGGACCCCGCTGCGGGTTCCGGTGGCCGTCGTCGACCGGCCCTACGAGCAGTCGCGGGATCTGATGACCGCGGACCTGTCCGGCTCGGACGGTCACGTCGGCATCGCCGGTGCACCGCAGAGCGGCAAGTCCACGCTGCTGCGGACCCTGGTGCTGGGGCTCGCGCTGCACAACACGCCGCGGGACGTGCAGTTCTACTGCATGGACTTCGGTGGCGGCGGCATCATGTCGCTGTCCGGGCTGCCGCACGTGGGCTCGGTCGCGACCCGGATGGAACGCGACCGGGTGGTGCGCACCATCGCCGAGCTGACCCAGCTGCTGGAGCGCCGGGAGTCCCTGTTCGCCGAGCACGGGTTCGAGTCGATCGCGGCCTACCTGCGGGCTCGGGAGCGCGGCGAGGTCGACGATCCGCACGGGCACGTGTTCCTCGTGGTGGACGGCTGGTTCACCGTCAAGCAGGACTTCCAGGAACTGGAGGCGAAGATCGGCGAGCTCGCCTCCCGCGGCTTGTCGTTCGGCATCCACCTGGTGCTGGCCGCGACCCGCTGGTCGGAGATCCGCACCTGGCTCCGGGACCTGCTGGGCAGCAAGCTCGAACTGCGCCTCGGCGATTCGATGGAGTCGGAGTTCGGTTCGCGCAAGGCCGCGACCGTGCCGAACCAGGCCGGTCGCGGGATCACCTCGGACGGCTACCACTTCCTCACCGCGCTGCCCCGGCTGGACGGACGGTCCGATGTGGACGACCTCTCCGAGGCGACCAAGACGGTCACCGAGGAGGTGCGGGCGTTCTGGCCAGGCGAGCCCGCCCCGCCGGTGCGGATGCTGCCGACGAAGCTGCCCGCGCGGCAACTGCCCGCCCCGCAACCGGAGTTCCGGATGTGCATCGGCCACGACGAGCAGCGGTTGCAGCCGGTGTGGCACGACTTCCACGCGCAGCCGCACCTGATGGTCTTCGGCGACGGCGCGACGGGCAAGACCAACCTGCTGCGCCTGGCGCTGCGCTCCATCCGGCGGCGCTACGGGCCTGACCAGGCCAAGATCGTGCTCGGCGATGCTCGGCGCGACCTCGACAACGAGGTGCCCGCCGAGTACAACGTCGGCTTCGGGGTCAACTCCGAGGCGCTGCACGGGCTCGCCGAGCAGACCGCCGCCTCGATGGTCAAGCGGGTGCCGGGCCAGGAGATCTCCTCGGAGCGCATGCGCAAGCGGGACTGGTGGGAGGGTCCGGAGCTGTTCCTGGTCGTCGACGACTACGAACTGCTCACCCGCGGCGGGATGGGGTCGGCGCTGGACCCGCTGCTGTCGATGATCCCGCAGGGTGTCCACATAGGACTCCACCTGGTGGTCGCCAGGAGCACTTCCGGTGCCATGCGAGCGATGATGGACCCGGTGCTGCGCCGGCTCTGGGAGCTCGGCACCCCTTCGCTGCTGCTCTCCTACCCCAAGGAGGAGGGCACCTTCATCGGTGAGGCGAAACCGCGCAAGCTGCCTCCCGGCCGCGCCCAGCTGGTCACCCGGCGCGGCATCCAACTCATCCAGACCGGTCTGGTCGACGACGAATTCGCCACGGCCGCCCAGCAGACGAGCACGATCAGGAAGGAGAACCGATGACCAGCGCCAGGGCCGCGGAGCTGTGCAGGGTCACGGTGTTCGGCCCGGACGGGAAGGCCGATCTGGCGGTGCCGGTGTCGACCTCGGTGGCCGACCTGCTGCCGGTGCTGCTCAGCCACACCCGGCGCCAGCCCGCGGAGGACGAGCCGGGCTCCTGGGTGCTGCAGCGGCTCGGCGAGCCGCCGCTGGACCCGGACGGCACCCCGGAGACGCTGGATTGGCTGGAAGGCGAGCGGCTGCACCTGCGCCCGGCCGCCGACCCGCTTCCGCAGCTGGACTTCGACGATCTCGCCGACGGGATCGCCACCAGCGTCGAGCAGCACCCGGACCGCTGGCGGCCGGAGTTCGGCCCGCGCCTGTTCCAGGTGCTCTCCGGCGTGCTCATCGGGCTGCTCGCGATGGTCCTGCTCGGCGACGGTCCGACCGGGCTGCACGCCGGCTTCGCCGGGGGCCTGGCCCTGATCTTCACCGGTGCGGCGCTGCCGCTGGCCAAGAACCTCAAGGACGTCGCGCTGGCGCGGCTCATCGGCCTCGCCGGGTGCGGCTACGCGGGGATCGCCGGGCTGATCGCCGCCGACGGCGTTCCCGGCGGCGTGGCACCGACTCCGCCGGGACTCCTGGTGGGCACCGGGTGCGCCGCGTTCGCGGCCGCCGTCCTGCTGGTGCTGCACCGGTTCGCGGGCCGGGCCGTCCCGTTCGGCCCGTTCCTGGCGGTGCTGCTGCTGGCCGCGGTGGTCCACGGCGGGGTGTGGCTGGGACTGGGCTTCGGCCTGCGCCCGGGGCAAACGGCGGGTGCGCTCGCCGCCGTGGTGTTCGGGGTCGTGCTGTTCGCCCCCAAGGTGACCATCCGGGCGGCGTTCCTGCGCGGGCCGCAACTGCCGCGCAACGCCGCCGACCTCCAGCAGGACATCGACCCCGCCGGGGCGGACGACGTGAGCTCCCGCACCGGCAACGCCGACCGGTACCTCAGCGCCGCGCTGGTCTGCGCCGCGGCCGTCCTCATCGCGGCGTTCCCCTTGATCATGACCGAGGCCGGATGGGTGGCCTGGGCGCTGGTGAGCGTGCTCTCCTGCTCGGTGCTGCTGCGGTCGCGCGCCCTGTTCAGCGCCTGGCAGCGGGTGTCGCTGGTGGCGGCCGGGACCACCGGGCTCTCCCTGGTTGCGCTGGCCTTCGCGCGGGAGTTCTCCCCGGGATGGCGCGCGGTCCTCGTGCTCGGCCTGCTCCTGGTGCTGCTGGCGCTGGTGCTGGGCGCGCTGCGCCCGCTGCACCGCCGGATGCTGCCGATCTGGGGGCACCTGGCGAACATCTTCGACACCTGCACGGCCATCGCGGTGCTCCCGCTGCTGTTCCAGCTGCTGGAGCTCTACGCGTGGGCGCGCGGATTGGCCGGGTGAGCAGGTGCAGACCCAACGAGACCACGTCCACGCCTACCAGTTCCTGATGGGCAGGATGAGCTCGGCACTGGTGCTCGCCGACCCGGCCAGCGCCGAAGTACCGGCGAAACGGGCCAAGACCGGGTTGATCGCCGGTGTGGTGCTCGCGCTGCTGATCGGCGTCGGGTTCGGCGTCTACGGGCTGTTCGTCCCCGGCGGCAGCAAGAAGTGGCAGGCCCAGGGCGCGATCGTGGTGGAGAAGGAGACCGGGACCAGGTTCGTCAACGCGGGCGGGGTGCTGCACCCGACGCTGAACTTCGCCTCGGCGAAGTTGTTGCAGGGCGCGGGATCCGAGGTGAAGACGATCTCGCAGGCCTCCCTCGCCGGCGCCCCGCGCGGTGGCCCGATCGGCATTCCGGACGCGCCGCAGACGCTCCCCCCGGTCGAGGACCTGGCCGGTTCGCACTGGCTGGTCTGCCTGCCGGGAGCGAGCACCGGAGCCGCCCCCGGGCGGTTCAACCTCGACTTCGATCCGACGTCCACCGCCCGGCAGCCGTCCGCCGACCAATACCTGCCGGTGCGCTCGGTCGACGGCACCGACTACCTGCTGTGGCAAGGCCGCAAGCACCGGATCGCCGATCCGTCGGTCCAGGTCGCGCTGGGCATGGCCAACGCGCGTCCGTCCACGGCTCCGCCGTGGTGGCTCGACGCGGTGCCGGACGGGCCGGTGCTGGCGCCGGCCCGGATCGACGGCGCCGGGTCCGCCGGGTCGCCCGTCGGCGGCACCCCGCGCCAAGTGGGGCAGCTGTTCGAGCAGCACGCCGCCAACGGCGGGGTCCAGCGGTTCGTGCTCCGCGCGGACGGACTGGCACCGCTGAGCGAGACCGAGTTCGCGCTGCTGGCGGCCCAGCCAGGAAACCCGGCGCCGGAGCGGATCGGTGCCGCCGCGGTGGCCGGTGCGCCCCGCTCGGCGGACCGGTCGTTGTTCGACCGGATTCCCGACCTCAGCGGCGCAGGCTGGCAGTCCGGCGCGGACTCGCTCTGCCTGCGCCAGAACCCGGCCGGGGACCAGGTCCGCAGCCAGGTGGTGCTCGCCGCGCCGCGGCAGGCCGCATCGCCCGGTGGCGCGGTGAACGTGCGGCCGGGAACCGGGCTGGTGGCCGGTGCGCTGCCGATCCCCGCCGGGCAGCGGGTGCCGGACCGCTACCTGATCACCGACCAGGGCACCAAGCACCTGGTGCCGGACGACGAGTCGATGCAGGCCCTCGGTTTCGGCAGCGCGCCGGTGCGCCCGATCTCGAACGAACTGCTCGCCGCCCTCCCGGACGGACCGGTGCTCAGCCGGGCCGCGATGGGCGTGAGCGAGAAGGGATGAACAGCTGATGCCCGCACTGCCTCCGCTGACCAGGCGCCGTCGCGATGAACCGGACATGCCGCTGACCAAGCACACCGTGGGCAACGCGCTCGTGGTGTGCGCGCAGCGGCGGATGACCACCGAAGCCCAGGAGATGGCCCTGGCGGTGGCTCCGGACACCGAACACGAGATGGTGGTCGTCGACCTGCCCAGCGACCTGCCCATCTCGACTTGGGACTCCGTCGCCGCGCTGCTGCCCAAGCGGCGCCGCGGGGTCCGGCTGGTCGTGGGCGGCCGGTCCCGGGAGGCCACCGCGCTGGCCGGGCAGTGGCTCTCGGAACGCCTCGGGCGCACCGTGGTGGCCCCGGACGGAGTGATCTTCCGGGGGACCGGCGGGACGCTGTTCGTGCATGCCGGGAAGGGCAGCGGCTGGGTCCGGTTCCGGCCGGGGAAGGCGCCGGAGTGGGAGGCCAAGCGGTTCCCGCGGCCGCTCTGGGACTCCAGCTTGGTCGAGGCTTGGCCCACCAGCGCGGTCGGCGTCGCCGAGCCGGTGCCCGGCGGGGTGTGGATCCACCCCACGGTCCGCGACGCCGCCTTCAGCGGGCACTGGGAGCGGCTGGCGAGCGGGATGCCGTGCCAGCAGGAGGTGCTCACCGTGGTGCTGGGCTGTCCTGGTGCGCCCGCGCTCTCGCTCGACGACGTGGTGCGGTTCTGGCGGCGGCTGGACACCTCGGTGCGCGCCCGGGTCCGCTTCGTGCAGTACGGCCCGGTGCACCTGCCCGAAGGCGACACGCTGGGCCAGGCGCTCGCGGACCTGCTGCAGACCCGGGTCGCCTGCTACGCCGGGATGCCGGTGGGTTCCCCGCACGCGCCGGACATCTACACGATGTGCGCGGACGGGAACCTGGGCTGGCACGCCTTCGCGCGCGAGATCGGTTACGTGCCCCGAGGGCACGCGGCGCACGGGGAGACCCCGGCGCTGCTGAGCCACCGCGCCCCGTTCGAGGGCTTGGAGGTGCTCTCCCCGGCGGTGTACTGGTACACCCCGGACGCGGTCGTGGAGGTCGTGCAGTCGGGCCTGTGGGTGCGTCCGCCGCAGGACGCGCAGAACGCGGCGGCGGTGCGCGCCGCACCGGTCGACCCCGAGGTCAACGTCCTGGCCTTCGACGCGACGGACGAGCGGGTGGCGGCCCGGATGCGGCTGCTGGCCGAGGACGTGCTGGCCCGGTTGGACCCGGCCACCCGCGTGCGCTGCCGGCTGGTGGCGGCCTCGGAGCTGGGGCGCGGTGCCGAGCGCGTCGCCGGAGCCGCCCGCGGTGAGCTGGGCGCCGGGCCGGGGCAGGCGTCCGCGCGGACCGCCCTGGCGGAGGCCGCGACGGACTTCGTCACCCCGATCTCCGGCTCTCAACCACCGCCGGTGGCCGCCCCGCCGTCGGCCGGGCTCCCGCCGATCTCGGTGCCCGCGCCGGATTTCGTTGCGGCGTCGGCCATGACGAGCCGTTCCGGTGGCGGACACGGACCGGCTCCGGGCGGCGGGCACGTGCCCGGACCCGTCCCGGAGCGCGGTGCCCCTTCGAAGGGCGCCGTCCCGGAGCCCGGCTTCCCGGCTCCTGCTGCTGCCCCGACCCCCGATCCCGTTCCCGTTGCTAACCTGATCCCCGATCTCGCTCCTGCGGCCGTCCCGATCCCCGACCCCGCTCCTGCTGCCGCCCCGGCCCCCGATCCGGGTCCCGCTGCCGCCCCGATCCCCGATCTCGCTCCCGCTGCCGCCCCGCCCCCTGCTCCCGAGCCCGCCCCGGTCCCCGGTGCCGCTGCGGTTTCCGGTGCGCCGGCCGCCGCCCCCGGCGCACCGGTCCGCCCGGCGTCCTCCGATGCCGACCAGGTCTCGGTGATGCCGCTCCGGTTGGAGAGCTCCCCGGCTCCCGAGATCGGCCCGCCACCGGAGGTGCCGGGCGCCCCCGAGCCCGCCGCCACGACCGAGGCCCCGGAACCGGAAGCGGCCCCGGAACCCCCGTCCCCCGACACCGATCGGTCGGCCCCGCCCGCGAAACCCCGCCCGCAACCCGTGCCGGAAGCCGCCGCTTCGGCGTTGCTGCCCGCCCAGGGCATCACCGAGGAGCGCACGTGGTTGCGTCGGACGCTCAGCCGCGAGTTCGACGCCATGGCCCACTCGGTCTCCAGGATCCTCTCGGAACACCCCGGTTTCCAAGGAGATCCCCGCTCGTCGGCCGACGTGCTCACCGACACCGTGGCCGTGCGCCTCTACCTGACCGAGCGGGGCGAGGCGATCGACCGTTCGCTGCGGACCGCCGCGAACGGGCCGCACGTCCCCTTCGCCCGCTGCGTCGTCTCGGGGTTGAGCAAGCTGCCCTCGCACCGCGGTGCCACCGTGTTCAGCGCCTCGCCGACGCCGGAGCAGTGGGAGCTCTACCGGCAGCGCCGCCTCGTCACCGAGTGGGGCTTCACCCACGCGCTGACCGAGCCCAGCGCGGACCAGGAGGGCGAGATCGACGTGCTGGTGTGGTCGATGACCGCCCGGCGCACGAAGCTGCTCGAACTCGACGACGCCGACCGCGCGGACGACCGCGTGGTGTTCGTACCGGGCACCAGCTTCAAGGTCCTGGAAGCGACCGAGTCCACTGCGGACGAACCGAGGAGGCGCATCCTGCTGCGCGAGCTCGCGAGCTCCGAAGTGGACGAACAGGGCCGGGTGGCCGAACGCGCCTCGCTGGACGAGCTGGCGACCACCTCGCTGCGGCGGTGCGTGGAGCGCTGGGGGAACGCCCGTCCCAGCGGCGCGGTCGGCGAGTCGGCGCGCGGCCGGTTCGGCGCCCTGCCCGGGCTGGTGTAGCGGTGCCGGGTCGCGGCGCCGCCGTACGGGCGGAGCGCCGCGGAGCGGATTCGAGGACGGGTCGTCAGAGAGGGGAAGGTCGATGAACCGCGAACTTCTGGTGGTGGGAGCAGATCGACCGGGCGCGTTCCCCTCGATCGGCGCCGCGCTCGCGGCCGCCCACGACGGAGCCACCATCAGCATCCGGCCCGGCCGGTACGAGGAGAACCTGGTCGTCGACCGGATGGTCAACCTGACCGCCGAGGACGGCGAGGGCACCGTCGAGGTGCACGCCGCCGAGAACAGCGCGCTGGTCATCGACACCGAGGGCGCTCAGCTGCGCGGACTGGTGCTGGTCTGCGACGACGGCCGTTACCCCGCGGTCGACGTGCGGCGCGGCGAGGTCGCGCTGGACGGCTGCCGCATCGCCGGCTCGTCGTGGTCGGCCCTGCTGACCAGGGGCAGCGGCTCCGTCGCCGCGCGCGGTTGCCGGATGACGAGCACCGGCGGCGCGGGCATCGTGATCACGTCCTCGGCCGCCAGCACGGTGGAGGACAGCGAGGTCTCCGATGTGGCCTCCTCGGCCGTGGTGGTCGGGGAGGACGGTTCGCTGACGCTGCGCCGGTTCGTCGTGCGACGCCCGGGCGGCAACGGGATCTGCGTCAACGGGCGGGGCCGGTGCCTGCTCGAAGGCGGCGCGATCACCGAGGCCGCCAAGCCCGCGCTCGTCGTCGAGCAGCAGGGCACCCTCAAAGCCACCGAGCTGGACGTGCGCGACGGGGTCAACGTCGACCTCTACGTGACCGGCGGCGCGTCCGTCGAGATCGCGGACTCCCGGTTCTCCGGCGCCGCGGGCCAGGCCGCGTACCTCACCGAGCAGGCGAACCCGTTGCTGCGCGGGTGCACGTTCTCCGCCGCCCGGTGCGGGGTGCAGGTGACCGGGCGGGCCGCGCCCCGGCTGGTCGAGTGCGTCGTCGAGGACTGCCGGGTGGGCATCGTCGTGGACGGCGAAGCCCGGCCCCGGTTCGACAAGACCACGGTGCGCGGGACGACGGACGCGATCGCGCAGCTGTCCTCCTCGGCGGGCTCGCACTTCTCCGCGTTCCGCGCGACCGCCGACTCGGGTTCCGGGATGCTGCTGGCGGGCACCGGTGAAGTCGTGGTCGACAACGCGTCGATCGAGACCGCCACCTCCGCTGCGGTGGAGCTCGCCGAGTCCGCGCGGGCCGCGCTCACCGACACCCGCATCACCGCGGGCACCGAAGCGGCGCTCGTGCTCACCGGTGGCCGTGCGGAGCTCGTTTCGGCGCTGCTGCGCGGTGGTGGGCTGCGGGTCGGGGGCGCCGAGGTGTCGATGAACGACACCGAGATCGTCGAGGCGCTCGCCGACGGCGTGCTGATCACCGCAGGTGGTTCGGTGCGGGCGGGCAGCTGCCGCATCCGCTCGGCGGGCGGGCACGGCGTGCACGTGACGGCCGGGGGCGGCGCGCGGCTCGACGAGTGCGAGGTGCTCGGCAGCGCCGGCGACGGCGCGCACCTGGACACCGCGGAGCCGGTCGCCCTGCACCGGTGCGCGATCAAGGGCAGCGGCGGAGTCGCGATCCGGTGCCCGCAGGACGACGCCCGGATCACCGTGCGGGACCTGGTGACGGACGCCGCGACCGGCGCACCGCAGTCTCCCCGCGGTTCCCGGCGGGAAGTCGACCGCTCCGCGCCCGAACCCGAGGAGTCCGAAGTGGACAACTCGCTGCTCGGGGCCAGCGGCGCCGAGCTGAACGGCCCGCTGTCCGAACTCGACTCGCTGATCGGCCTCCAAGGCGTCAAGCAGGAGGTCCGAGGCCTGATCAACCTGATCCGGATGTCGCAGGTCCGCCAGGAGAAGGGCCTGCCGATGCCGCCGATCAGCAGGCACCTGGTCTTCGCGGGCCCGCCCGGCACCGGCAAGACCACCGTGGCCCGGCTCTACGGCGCGGTCCTCGCCGAACTGGGCATCCTGTCGAAGGGGCACATGATCGAGGCCGCCCGAGCCGACCTGGTCGGCCAGTACATCGGCTCGACCGCGATCAAGACCACCGAGCTGGTGAACCAGGCCATCGGCGGGGTGCTGTTCATCGACGAGGCCTACACCCTCAACGCGCAGAGCGGCGGCGTCGGCCCGGACTTCGGCCAGGAGGCCATCGACGCGCTGATGAAGATGATGGAGGACCACCGCGACGAGCTGGTGGTCATCGTCGCGGGCTACTCGGAGCTGATGCAGGGATTCCTGGAGTCCAACCCCGGTGTCGCCTCCCGCTTCACCCGGACCATCGAGTTCCCGAACTACAGCGTCGAAGAGCTGGTGACCATCGCCAGCAACCTGTGCCGCAAGCACTACTACGAGCTCACCGACGACGCGATCGACGAGCTGACCAACTACTTCACCCGCGTGCCGAAGGGGGAGACCTTCGGCAACGGTCGCGTGGCGCGCAAGCTCTTCGAGGAGATGATCAGCCTCCAGGCTTCGCGGCTCGCCCAGCGCCCACCGGCCAGGGACTCCGACCTGAGCAGGCTGACCGCCGAGGACATCGCTCCGCAGACCGCGATGCTGGAGCAGCTCCCGTCGCAGCAGCCGACCACGCCGGACGCCGCCGACGACCCGCGCTCGGCCCTGCGCGCCACCCATGCCTGGCGGCGGCTCTCCGAGCTCAGCGGGATGGACGACACCCGGCAGGCGGTCGGGGCGGCGCTGCTGTCGCTGTGCGAGCGCAAGAACGGCCGCCGGGCGGTCGGCCGGCACGGCAACGCGGTGCTCGTCGGGCGGCGCGGCAGCGGTCGCTCCGAGCTCGCCCGGCTCTACGCCCAGGGGCTCTCCGAACTGGGATTGGTCGGAATCGGCCAGCTGGTGCGGGTTTCGCTGGCCGGAGAACTCGGTCCGCACTGGCCAGGCCAGGCCGAAAGCCTGGTGCGCAAGGCGCTCCAGGACGCCCGCGGCGGAGTGCTGGTGGTCGACGCCGACGCGGCAGGCGAGTCCCAGCCGGAGGAAGCCGAAGCGCTCCAGGCGGCGCTGCGCGAGCACACCGCGGAATCGGTGGTGGTGCTCACCGGCACCCGCGCGAGCCTGGAGGTCGTGCTGGCACGGGCGCCCAAGCTGGCGGAGAACTTCGGGCAGCGATGGGAGATCGGCGCGTACTCCACCGCGGAGCTCGCGGAGATCGCCGTCCGGTACCTGCGCGAGCGCGGCCACGAGGTCCCGGACGAGGTGTGCGAGGCGGTGCACGCGCGCCTCGCGGAGTCGGGCGGTTCGACGGTGCACGACGCCCACCGGTTCTCCCGGTACCTGGCCCGGGCGGCGGCTTCGCGCACGTTGGCGCTCGCCGACCTGGCCGGGCTGGGGGAGCGGGTCGAGCCGACGCGCTCCGGGCTGGCTTCAGTGGGCTGAGGCGGTAATCGGGGCAGACCGGATGCCCGCTGGTCCTCGATCCCGCTCGCGTCGTCGAGTGGTGGGCATCGCGTCGGGTTGAGTGGGAAGCAAGTCTCATCCAGGAGGTTTCCGTGTCCGATGTGGATCGTCGCAGCATCGAGATGTTGCGCGAGGAGTACGAACGCGTCAGCGCCGGCCTCGGCGACATGCAGCGGCGGATCACCGAGCTCTCGGCGACCGCGGTCTCGCCCCGGCGGGAGGTGTCGGTGACGGTGGGGAACCAGGGTGTGATCAAGGATCTGCACTTCCCCACCGCCGCCTATCGCAAGCTCCCCAAGAACGAGCTGGCCGAGCTGATCACGAAGACGATCGAAGCGGCCCGGGAGAAGGCCACCGAGCAGATGGCCGAGCTGATCGCCCCGATGATGCCCGGTGGCCTCAACGCCAAAGCCGTGCTCAGCGGGGACGTCAGCGCTGAAGCCCTGGCCGCCGCTGAGCCCCAGCTGCCGCCGGTGGTCGCCGAGACGCAGCGCAGCCGGGCCGCGCGGATCGAGGAGATGCGCGGATGAGCGGCTCGTTCTGGGTGGATCCCGAGCGGCTGGGCCGCAGCGGGCAGGGCTACTACGACGAGCAGACGCTGCTGAACGACCTGCATTCCGGCGCAGGCGACATCATGCTCCGGTACTCCGAGAGCTTCGGCAACGACAAGGAAGGCCAGGACTTCCGGCAGACCTTCAACGACGGGATGGCGGCCTACACCGGAGGCATCGAGGGGCTCAGCGGGCTCATGGAGCACATCGGCACGGGGTTGCACCACAACGGCCGGATGTACGGGGACTCGCGGGACAGCGCCGACGAGCTGACCTTCAACCTGCAGAGCGAGACCGACGTCGGCGAGCCCTCGCGGCCGGAGCAGCCCGCATCGCAGGAGGAGAAGGAGCCTGTGCCGTGGTCGCCGACCGAGGCGTTCGCCTTCGAGCGCGAGGGCGACTCGCCGCGATCGGATGGTTCCGGTGAGCCGGGTGATTCCCAGGCCGTCCTCGCGAACGCCGAAGAACCGCAGTTCGTCCGCAGCGAGAAGCCGGACGTGCCTGGTGAGGCGAAGTTCGAGGAGGGGCGGGATTCGGTAGACCCCGGTGTGCCGGGTGAAGCCAGGTTCGAGGAGGGGCGGGATTCGGTAGACCCGGGTGTGCCGGGTGAAGCCAGGTTCGAGGAGGGGCGGGATTCGGTAGACCCGGGTGTGCCGGGTGAAGCCGAGTTCGAAGAAGCGCGGGAGTCGGTGGATCCCGTTGCGCCCCGCGGAGTTCGGTGACCTCGTGCCGGGGCCGGACGGTCACCCCACCTGTCCCGCCGTGGGCCGAGTGGCGCGCCGATCGGCGCGGGGACACCCGCTGATCGGCGGTTCGTGATGGTTATCCCCGGTTCGGCCGCGCGTCCGGTCGTCACCGCCCGCACCCGCTGGAAGGTGGGCCGGTAGTCGTCGTCTGTTCGGAAGGAAGCTGAGCCGTGAGCCTGGACGTCTTCGCGTGGATCACGACCGGCATCGACCCGCTCGACGTGAACTCGTCGCACATGTACGCGCTCTCGAGCGAGCTCCGCTCGCACGCGCAGAACTACCAGCAGCAGGCGAACGGCATCAACCAGCTCTCGGCGGGCGCGCTGGACAGCGTCGAGGGCGACACCGCCGAAGCGATCCGCAACTACAGCTCGAACCTGACCGGCCAGGTCCCGAACCAGGTCCGCGCGGTCTACAACGCCGCCGACGGCGTCGACATGTTCGGCGTGAACGGCGAGGAGATCTGGTACGAGTTCTACACCACGGCCGCGTTCATCGTGGCCGACATCGCCATGATCATGGCCTCGCCGTGGGGGCCCTTCCTGCTGCCCTCTCGCCTGATGGCCGGGCGCATGACGTTGAAGGCGATCGTCGACCAGGGCAAGGAGATGGCGGGGTCGCTCAACGGCTGGCTGCGCATGGCCTGGCAAGGCATCGAGGAGGGCAACGAGGAGCTCATCCAGAGCGGCCTCCCGCAGGTCATCACGATCGCGCAGGGCAAGAAGAACAAGATCGACGGCGAGGCGCTCTACGTCTCCTGGCTGGCGGGATTCTCGGCGGGCGCCATCATCAGCGGCCTCTACAAGGGCGCCAGCTACAACCAGTTCACCAAGGACCTCTCCCACACCTGGTACGGCGGGTCCCACCTGGAGTTCCTGGGCGAGCTCCCCGTCGAGATGGTCGTCGCGTCCTTGATGGGCGGTGCCGGAGATCCGCTGGGGACCTACATCTCAAGCACCAGCATCGGCTCGATCACCAAGATCTTGCAGAACTGGGCGACCGAGAAGCGGCGCGAGCTCGGATTCGACCAGCACGGCAACCGCATCCCGGACTCGCCGGACCTCGACACCGCGGTGAACCTGCCCGACAAGCCGCTGCCCGAGGAACGGGGCGGTGGCGACCGGTCGTCCGCGGAGAAGCCATCGCCCGGGCCGGTCGAGCCGCCCCCGGTCAAATCCGAGAACCCCTCGACCCAACCGCCTCCGGAGAAGTCCGCCGGGCCGCCCCCGGCGTACACCCCGGTCCCGCAGCAGTCACCGGGGAAGCCGGACACGCCGCAGGGCCTGTCGCCGGAGAAGATGAAGTCGCCGCCGCCCGCGTATTCCCCGTCCCCGGAGAAGGGGCAGGGGAAGTCGGAGCTCCCGACCCGAGGGCAGTCGCCGAAGGGCGGTCAGGAGCCGCCCCCGGCGTACACGCCGAAACCCGGGCAGGCGCCCGTTGCGGGGCAGGTGGCTCCTCCGGCCTACACCCCGGCTCCGCAGCAGTCGCCCGGCCAGGTGGAGCCGCCTGCGGCGCACGCCCAGCAGGGTGGGCAGGAAGCGGTGGGCGGGCAGGAGCCGCCTCCGGCGTACACCCCGAGTCCCGAACAGGTCCCCGTGGCGGGCCAGGAACCGCCGGCGCCCGCGCCGTCCGGTGGGCAGGAAGCGGTGGGCGGACACGAGCCGCCTTCGGCCTACACCCCGAGTCCCGAGCAGATCCCTTCGGCGGGGCAGGAGCCACCTGCGGCGCACGCTCCGCAGGGCGGGCAGGAACAGGTCGGTGGGCAGCAGTCCCCGGTCGATTCCACGCAGCACCAGTCGGACAAGGGCGCTCCGGTCGGTGGAGAGGGCATCGGCGAGCACCGCTCGCCCGTCGAGCAGCAGGAGAACGGTCCGGGCCGGAGCGGCGAAACGCAGCAGGACTCCACGGCACCGCCGCCCGGCGCGCCCGGCCGCACGCCGGGCGAACAGCAGGTTCCGCAGCAGGACGGTGGCGCGACGCCGCCCCGCAGCGATGCGGATCCGTCGCGGCAGCCGGGCGCGGAACCTCTGCCGATCGGTTCGCAGCAGCCGCTTTCCGTTTCGCAGCAGCAGGTTTCCGACACCGCGCCGCGGCTGGGCACCGGCCTGGACGGCGGGTTGCCCGGGTTCACCACCTCCGTGCCGCAGTCTCCGGGGGACGTGCCCGGCGACCAGCCCCTCTCGCCGCAGGACCGGCCCGCGCAGGAGAACGGCCCGGAATCGGGAGCCCGGCCGAACTCGACGGACCCGGACGCGGCCCGGCAGGAGCCGGTCCGACCGGCTCCGGACCGGCTCTCGGTGGACCAGCCGGTTCGCGATCCGGAGCAGGACGCTGCGCGGCGGATCGAGTCCGATCAACACGGCGACCGGCCCGCTGCGCCACGTCCCGTGGCGGAGCAGCAGGACCAGCAGGATTCCGGCCGGCAGAGCACGACCGGCCCCGTGGCCGCCACCACGGGGAGTCGGGGCGAGACGACCACGAGCACTCCGGCGGCCCCGCGAGACCCGGCGGCAGGTGCGGTGCGAGGTGGCACCAACGCCCCCAACCCGGGCATCCGGCGTCCTGACCAGGTCTCGGACGCCACCGAGGACGACGTCGCGAGCGCGAGTCCTCAGCTGTCCCTCGAACGGGAGGCGCCGCAGGAGCACGCTGATCCGCTGTCGACCGCGTCCCTCCCGAACGTCCCAGCGACCGATCCCGGGCAGGCCGAGCAGCGCTACCAGGTCCGGCCGCAGCACCAGGACGACACCGCGCAGCCGCCGCGCGAGGACTCGGCCCGGACCCCCGCGCCGGTGAGCGCCGAGGCCTCGAACCGGGACGCGCGCCGCGACGAGAACTCCCCGCCGCAGCACCGGATCGAGCCGCGGACCGGAGCGACGAACCCCGCTCAGCTCGTGGGCGCGCGGTCGTCGTCCGGCACCGCGGTGCCCGGCACGTCGGCGGCGATCCCCGGCGTGGTGTCGGCGGAGACGTTCGCGAACGACCCGGCCGGGGAGTTCGCCTACAAGGAGAAGCACTTCAAGAACTTCCTCCTGGTGAACAAGCAGAACTACCGCCACGACCAGGACGGCCTGCTGGGGTACCGGAACAACTGCGTCGCGACGGCGATCCAGTCGCTCAACGCCGACCTCCGCCCCGCTCGGGCGGCGGAGTTCGTGGCCGGGCCCAGCGGCATGGTGGACCGATCGCGGGTGCCGGAGTCCGGTCTGCCGCCGATGGAGCTGCAGGAGAACGGGGTCGTCGATGTGCGGGATTACGCGGCGTCCCTGAAGCGCGCCTTCCACGTGCACCACGGCGACGGCGTGGAGGCGGACTACCCCGTCGGAATGATCAGCCTGGGCTACGAGGGCACGCACGGGCACTCGTTCTCGGCGCACCAGCGCGGCGATGACCTGGTGCTGTTCGACGGGCAGGATTGGAGCCTCGCGTCGAATTCGGCCGCCGAGGTGTGGTTCTCGCCGTTGACGTCGACCGACGAGCTGAACCCGGTCTACTCGCCGCTGGACACCGGCGACGAGGTCGATCAGCGGTCCGTCCCGGAGGCCACCGCGATGACCGGGCAGGCAGAGCCGGTGCCCGATCGGCCGGATTCGGCCGCGTTGGTCGAGGACCTGAATCGCGATGGCGTCGTCATCGCGGTGGCCGATGGCCGGAGCTTCGGTCATCAGGCAGCGGCTACCACGTTGGCGAAGTCGTTGCGAGGGCTCGGCGTGCGCGGCGAGATCACGGTCGTGGGCGATGCCGAGCCGATCGCGAAGCTCCGCAGGCTCATCGGGGATGACGACGGCCTGCGGACGGTCGAGCTGGGTTCGCCCGAGTGGCACGGAGCCGGTGATCGCGTCGTGCTGAGCGCCGCGGACGACGCCATCGGACCGGAGAACGTCGAGGAGGCCGCGAACTTCCTGGACCGCTTCGGCGCGAACGAAGCGATCGTGCTCAAGCCCTACCTCTGGGAGACGGGCACTCGCGTGCACCTGTCGCGGCCCGATCCGAACGCGGAACCCGCGATCGTCGACCTCGACCAGCGGATCGACCCGAACGCCCTGTACCGGTTCGAGGTACCGCGCATCGACGATCCCGCGGAGCTCAAGCGCTTCATCGGCGATCACATGCGGGGTGACGACCGGATCGCGGGTGTGCACGCGGTGGTCGACGCGGTGACCGGGCCCGCGCGGGTGGATCTCATGCCGATCTACGGCATGCGCAACGTGGAGCCGTTCGTGCGTCCCGGCGTGTCCGCGCACCTGGCGGAGGGGATTCACGCGTCGAACCCGGGCCGCCCTTCGATCATGCTGGAGATCTCCGATTCGCAGGTCGGGTACGTGCCCAGGCACGAGGCCCCGTGGCTGAGCTACGCCGACGTGACCGACGGCGACCTGAGCGAGGTGATCGCCGGGCTCGGACCGGACGACGTGCTCGTCCTGCGCACCGGCGGCCTGCCGCAGCACGTGTTCTGGCAGCTGTTCCAGCTCGGCGATCTGCCGGCGGCGATCGAGGGCGCGAACGCCACGAACCTCGCGGCTCTCGTCGGCCGGCCGTACCTGTCGCTGCACGACGGGAGCACCCCTTACCCCCGGCACGATCAGGAGACGGCCGACAGGTTGAGCTCGGTCACCCGCGGCTTGACCGGGGGAACGGACTGGACCGCCGCCGCCACCGGGCAGGCCGACGCGCGCAGCGCCTCGGACTTCCTCGACGAGGACAACGACCTGCTCTGGGCGATGAACGCGGACACGGCTTTGGAGTCGCTGGGGACGCTCCGCGAGTACGTCGAGCAGAACTCGGACGACGCGGACATGACCGTCGGCGACCTCGGCCACATGCTCGGACTCCTGCACGGGCGCGGAGCAGAGGTCACCGAGGCGCTCGGTGGCGGGCGCGAGGCCGGGATGGTCGGCCGGATGGTGGACACCCCGGTGGCGACGCGGTGGATGTTCCGGAACGCGGAGCTCCCGATGCCGTTGACCGCGGACGGCCTGGACCGGGTCATGGGAGCGGTGCGTGACGAACGAGCGCGGGTCGGTGAACGGCTGCGGAGCTTGGCGCCGAACGCGCCCAGGCCGGAGAACGTCCAACCCATCGCCGATGCGGTGCGTGAGTTCAGAAACCCTGATTCCCCTCTGGGGCGTTACGTCGAGCAGGCCCACCGCAGCGCGCATGATCCCGCTAACGACCAGGTCTTGCAGGCACTGCACTACCGCGCCGGCGCAACCGTGGCGCCGGAGGGGGCCAGCCGCTCGGTCCGATCGGATGCGGTGGTGGCCGCGCGCACGGCCGACGTGCACCTCGGGCAGGCGCGGCGCGATGTCGAACTGCGGGAATTCATGCAGGACGCCGTCATGGGAAGGTTCACGGGCCACCGTGGGGACGGCGGACACGTCACCACTAGGGGAGCCAGGCTTAACGCCCTCCGTGATCATGTTCGGCAGTTCTACGGCCACGCCCGCGGTCTCCTCTCCGAGGAGGGGGAACGCGGCCCGGTGACGTTGTACCGGGCGATCCGGCTGGGGGCGGCCGAGCGCGCCGCGGGCACCTTCACCGACCGGTTGCCTTCGTCGACGTCGTTCGATCCGGACATGGTGCGGGAGTGGACGCGGAACCGGGGTGGGCGCTCGCAGTACGCGATCTTCGAGATCAGGACCCAGCCCTCGCACGCGCTGATCGCGATGTCGTATCCGCCGGAGCTCCGAGGGCGGCCCGATAACGCCCAGGAGATCAATGCTGATCAGTCGGAGGTGTTGCTGGCGCCGAGTGAGTACATCGAGGTGGGGCGGCGGGTCGAGAACGGCTTCACGATCATCTCGGTCGAGGCCCAGGAGTTGGCTGTTGAGGATGCCGACCAGCTGATCCAGGAGCAGGCGCCCGGAATGGGCATCCCGGAGGCGTTCCAGGCGTTCACTCGCTTCTTCGAGCAGGAATCGATGCGCAGCGCCTACTCCTTCGACCTCGCTGATGCGTCGGCCACCGTGATCGACCGCCCGGACGGACGGTCGCGCTCCTTCGTGTTCACCCGGCCGGGCTTGCAGGCGACGCACACGTTCACCGTGGAGCTCGACGCTTCCGATCGGCGGGTGACGGTGTGGATGACGCCCAGCGATCGCCGCGCGGTCAAGTTCACCTACGACGCGGGCAACATCGACCTGATCGCCGCTTACCTCCGTGATGGGACGCTGCACGACACCGAGCAGTTCGAGAACCTCTTCTTGCCCACCGAGTGGTTGCAGCACCCCGCCGAGATGCCTCCGGCGGAGCCGTCGAACCATGGGACGGAACCGTCCGGCGCTCGGTACGGCGGTGCCGCGCCGACGGCTTCGCCGCAGGTGCTCGCGGAATCGGCGCAGGCCGAGGCGGTGCGCACGAGGGACGTGCTCGACCAGGCGCGGGACGACCTCGCTCGGACTCCGCCGAACACCACCGGGCGGCCGCGGGTCATCTCCCTGGAGACCTTCGCCGACGATCCGGTTCGCCGGGAGCGGTTCGTGCGCCGGTACTTCGCGCCGCAGCTGCGGGTGAACAAGGCCAACTACGAGCGGAACGTCCCCGGGCACCGGACCAACTGCGCCGCCGCCGCGATCAACACGTCCAACTCGAGGAACTTCCCGGAGCGCGCGAGCAGGGGGGAGTTCCGCGCCAGGCCGAGCGGCGTCGTGCAGCGGGGTATGGTCGAGGTGATCTCCGGCCTGGGTCCCGCGCGGCCCCGGTCCTACGCGTCCGTCGAGGGGCACGTCGACCGGCTGCCGCACGACTCCCACGGCCCGCTCTTCCAGCAGCAGCAGGACATCGGGCACTGGCTGACGGTGCTCAACCTGCACGGCTGGGTCGTGTACTTCGACGGGCAGACCGGCGATCTGGGGGCCAGGACTCCTGCGCAGGCGTTGTACTTCTACGAGGCGCCGACCGATCGCGTGATGGCGCCTAGCAACCTGCCGGTGCGGCAGGGCGCGCGTGGGCCTGGTGCGGGTGGCTCCTCCGACGGGCGCAACCCGCGCCGCAGCCGGGGCGCCTCGGCCGCGACGGGACGTCCCGGTACCCGTATTCCCACTTCGCTGTCGCGGTCCGATTCGACCTACATCGCACCGCAGCGCGATCCGGACGCGGCGCGGGCGACCGGGCATCGGCAGTTGCTGGATCCGGTGAGCGAGTCGGTCGAGGAGCCGGCGGCACCGCGGCCGGTGGACGACCTGGGGCAGCGGATCGACGATCCGGTTCCCCCGTACGAGAGGGAAGAGCCGCCGCCGGGGTACGAGCCCGAAGGCCCGCCTCCCGCCTACGACGACGTCGTGCCCTCGAACTCCTCGGGCGGCGAGCAGCGGGACCGGTCCGGGCACGGCGACGGCTCCACCGATTCGCGGCAGCCCACCGGCCGGGGCGGCGCGGCCGGTCCGGAGCGGGGCCGCCGGCACCTGATCGACCAGCAGCGCGTCGTCGAAGTCTTCCGGCCGCGCCCGAATGACCGCGAGGGGTTCGCGGGCGAGCAGGGGAGCGGCTACCAGGCGCTGGAGTCGGCCGTCCGGTACGGCCGAGGTGGTGTGGAGTCCGCGGCGGCGCTGACCGAGTCGGGTCAGCAGGACGGCCGACTGCCGGACGTGGTGTCGGCGACGACCTTCGCCGACGATCCCGTGGGCGGCGCGGACTTCCTGCGGGAGAGCGTCCCGGGCTTCGGCCTGGCGAACCGGCAGAACTACCTCGACGGGGTTCCCGGCAGCGACACGAACTGCCAGCTCGCCGCGGTCCAGGGCGTGAACGCGGATCACCACCCGGAGCGGGCGGCCGAGTTCACGGCGCAGCCGAGCGGCCCGATGTTCCGGCAGGAGGTGGAGGCTCAGACCGGGCTGCGGTTCTCGCAGCAGCCGGACGGGTATTCCAGCGGTGCCGAGTACATCAAGGGACGGCCCGAAGGCTCGCAGGCGATCGTCTACCGGGACCAGGGCGACGGGGACGGCCACTTCTTCCGGGTCAAGAACATCGATGGCCGAGCGGTCTTCCTGGACGACCAGATCGGCTGGTTCGCGGATCTCGACACGAACCCGCTGGAGGTGTGGCTGGCCCCGGTGACGTCGAAGGACGAGTTGCACCTGGCTCCGACACCGCTGGAAATCGCGGGCGAACCCATGCCCGCCGGCCCCACCGGCCGTGGCGCGGGGCTGTTCAGCCGTCGCAAGTCGCGCCCCGGATTCCAGGGCGAGGACTCCCGCGGGCGTTCGCTCGAATTCCGGCGCAAGGACGTCGACCGGGGGACGTTGCGCACCGACGACGGGCGACCGAACGGAATCCTGCTGGAGGCCGACCCGGACCGGGCGGCGCGGGTCCAGGAGTGGGCGCGCACCGCGGACCGCATCCGCGTGATGCGGACGGTCCCCGGGCAGCCGACTCGCGCCACGACGGCCGTCGCGGGTAGCGAGACGGACCCGCCCTTCGACGAGCCGGCCATCTTGGCGCTCGGCAACGGCGACGGGATGTTCAAGCTCCCCGTCAAGAGCGGAGGTCGCACCAGGACGGTGTGGGCGAGCGGCTCCACCGTCGCGGAGTACCTGGTTCGCAGCGACAGGTTCCTCGACCTGCTCTCCGATTCGCAGCGCTCGGGCCACAAGCCCGAGCTGTTGCTGCTGACCGATCCGCTGCACAACGACGTGCTCCTCGCGGACTTGACCAGGCGGTTGGCGCAACTCGGGTACGACGTCGACGTGTTCGTCGGCAACCACCGGTCCTCGCTGCTGCCCGGTGGCCGGATCGCGGTGGCGGACAACCGCGGCCTGGTGCGGTTCCGGGTGCGCAGGCGCCGGGAGACCGCGACCGTCGGCACCTTCTTCCCCCGGACGGTCCGGAAGACCCGGTACGTGGTCGAGCGGACCGCGCTCGCCTCGACCCGGTACTCCAAGGCCGAACTCGCGGAGATCGAGCGCGGCGGGTCCGCCCGCGCCGACGGACGGCCCTCCGCGCAACCCGATCGTCGCGATGACGGAGTTGTCGAGAACGATCACGACGAGATCGGGTCGGACTTCGACGTGGACTCGGACCCGGACGACGTCTCCGACTCCGAGTTCGACCCGGGATCCGATTCCGAGTCCGAATCCGAGGCGGAGGACGAGCCGGGCGGACGCAGGCCGGGACCGCGCACGGAGGGAAGTTCGGCTCCGCGACCGCAAGGCCGCCCCGAACCGGAGCCGCAGGCGAAGCCGAAGCCGCCATCGCCGAAGCCGGCGGCCCGGCCGGAGCCGCCGAAGGCCCAGTCCCGGCCCGAGCCGGAGGTCGGGTCGGGTTCGCGCTCGTCCGACTGGGTTTACCGCGAGCTGGGGGTGCGGCCCGGTGCGCCGGTGCACCACTTGGAGCGCGCGCTCGCGGGTTACAGGTACGCGGGGTCGTTGACCCCTGAGCGTGTTCGGGAGATCGAGAGCGCGCTGGCGGAGTTGTCGCAGTCCGGTGCGCAATCCCAGCCGCAGTCGGCGTCGAAGCCCGAGCCCGAGCCGGAACCGAAGCCCGGGCCCGGCCCGAATCGACCGGCCGAGTCCGAGCCCGAGCCGAGAACTCAGGCGAAGCCGGAGCCGAGGTCGAAGCCGGGTTCGCTGGAGTGGGTCTGCGAGGTCTTGGACATGCCGCCGGGCACCCCGGTTCATCGTCTGGAGCGCGCTTTCGGTCGCCTCAGGGAGAACCCGGGTGAGGTCGGTCTCCAGCGCATCCAGGAGGTCGAGGATGTGCTGACCGCCCTGAAATCCGGCGCGCAGCCGTCCGCCGGAACGCAGCGACCGCCGCGCCCGACGTCCCAGCCCCAACCGAATCCGAAGGCGGAAGCGAAGGCGAAGAAGGAAGCCGAGGCGAGGGCGGAAGCGAAGGCCAGGGAAGACGCGAAGGCGAAGGCGGAAGCGAAGGCCAGGAAGGAAGCCGAGGCGAGGGCGGAAGCGCAGGCGAAGGCGGAAGCCAAGGCCAAGGAAGACGCGCAGGCGAGGGCGGAAGCGAAGGCCAGGAAGGAAGCCGAGGCGAGGGCGGAAGCGCAGGCGAAGGCGGACGCGAAGGCCAGGGAAGACGCGAAGGCGAAGGCGGAAGCCAAGGCCAAGGAAGACGCGAAGGCGAGGGCGGAAGCGCAGGCGAAGGCGGAAGCCAAGGCCAAGGAAGACGCGAAGGCGAAGGCGGAAGCGCAGGCGAAGGCGGAAGCCAAGGCCAAGGAAGACGCGAAGGCG